>NZ_JAAOHT010000010.1:0-77382 GCF_011440255.1 Haloarcula sp. JP-Z28
TATCTTCGGCGTCATGGAGAAGCTCGTCGAGCTTCTCCTCCGGAAGGTGACGCTTGATCTCTTTGCGTCGCTCGCGTCCCATTGCAAGCACATCGAACCGACCCCACAAAAGATTCCTCACTCATTAGAATTCACCGAGTGGGGTTGATTTTAAACGAGCGCGTCGGGTGATGCGTATGGCGTGGCCGTGCGCGAACCGACCTCGAAGAACGAGCGGCGGAGCCACGACCAGACTCGCAGCGCCGTGGTCGCTACCAGCCCGACGTGACACCCTGATTTCATATCTATTGGGCTACGAGAGACGGTATGCAGTTCCCGGCGGGCCTGGATATCGACATCGTCTCGACGTACGGACAACTCGCGACTGACGGGGCGCAGTTCCTCGCCGCCGCGGCGCTGCTCTACGCTGTCGGCCGGCTCATCGTCGTACCAGCGGTCCGGTTGGCGCTGTCACGGACGGCGACGAATAAAACGGTCGCCAGTGCGCTGACTAGCGCGGTCCACCTGCTGTCGGTCGTCTTTGCGGTGGTCATCGGAGCGAGCGTTGCAGGCTTTCGGGGGGCGCTCGCGGGGTCGACGCTGCTGGCCGCAGGGATCACATTGGCGGTGGGGCTGGCGGCACAGGACGTGCTCGGGAACTTCGTCGCTGGCGCGTTCATCGTGACTGACCCGGATCTGAACGTCGGTGACATCATCGCCTGGAACGGGATGCAGGGCACGGTGGTCGATATCGACCTGCGAGTGACGCGGATTCGAACGCCAGATAACGAGCGCATCATCGTCCCGAACACGGAGCTGGCGACGAGCGCGGTGACGAACCAGACATCAACAGGCCCGGTGGGTATCTCCTACCGGTTCGGCGTGAGCTATGACGCCGATATCGAGACGGTACAGGCCATCATCACGAACGCCGCCCGCGACCTCGATCACGTTTCGGAGAAGCCGGCACCGACAGCCAGAGTCAGCGACCTCGCGTCGACAGCGGTCATCCTGACAGGCCGGATCTGGATTCCCAACGAACGGCGGAATCGGCTCGCGTCGGTCAGGGCTGCGTTTATCGAGCAGGTGCAGGCCGACTGCCGCGCCGAGGGCATCGACCTCAGTGACACGAGCCAGCACGAACTCTCCGGCGACATCGGGGTCCACGACGGCGTCAGGCCGGCGCACGAGCGAACCGAATAGCTACCGGTCGGTACAGCATCGACCCCGTGCTGTCTGCGAGATTCGCAGCGCCCGTACGTTTATACCTGTTCATAAGATGGTATGTATATGGACGAGAAGCGCTTCGTCGTCGCCCTCTTTGGTCTCGCTGTCGCGGTGGTGGTCGGCGTCCTCGCATATCAGTTTATCGCGGCGTTGACCGTCTCCGTGTTCCTTTACTACTCGACGCGACGGTACTACACCTCCTTGCGCAGGCTCCGCCTTCCGGCGCGGGTGCGTGCGGTCGTCGTCATGGCTTCGCTGGCGATTCCGCTCCTGTTGCTCGTCAGCTATGCGGCCGTCCTCCTCATCATCGAAGCCCGGCAGTTTGTCACCCAGTACGCGCTCGTCGACGTGGCCGCAACACACGTCAGCTGGCTGGACGGCGCGGAGTCTGTGCCAGACCTCACCGTAGAGGGGTTGTACAGCGCCTACCAGTCGGGACAGCTCAAGCCGTTCGTTGACTTCCTCAGCGAGAACGCCATGGTACTCACGTCGGTCGCCTCCCAGTTCTTCCTCAATCTGTTCATCACGACCATCGTCACGTACTACCTTCTGGTAGACGGACGACGCATCCGCGGGTGGCTGCTCCGGTTCGATGACGGGGCCATTATCCGCGAGTATCTCGAAGCTGTCGACGAGGAGCTGGAAGCGGTGCTGTTCGGCAATCTCCTGAACGTGCTGGCGATATCGCTCATCGCCATCGCTGCATTCACCGGCTATAACGTCGTAGCGCCGGCAGCTGTCGAGGTCCCGTATCCAACGCTCGCCGGCGCGCTGACCGGTATCGCGAGCTTGATCCCTGTCGTTGGGATGAAAATAATCTATCTCCCACTGACCGGCATCACCGCGCTCCCGGTGGTGCTTGACGGCCAATCGTCGCTGCTTGCGTACGTGCTTGGATTCCTCCTCATCGCCGTGGTCGTCGTCGACACGATTCCGGACCTGCTGCTCCGGCCACTTCTCAGCGGTGAGAGCACACACGTCGGGCTCCTGATGCTCGCTTACACGCTCGGACCGGTCGTGCTGGGGTTCTACGGCCTCTTCTTTGCCCCAATACTGCTCGTCGTTGGCATGACGTTCGCGAACACGGCACTTCCCCGGCTGCTCGGCGCGAGCGAACCGGACGGTATCCACCCCGACCAGTTACGACTGGAAGACTTCAGCTAGTCGTCGTAGCGGTGAACGAAACCCGAATGTGGATAGAGTTTGCGAGCGAGCAGTGATTGACAGCCACGTTGGGTGTGTACTTTTGACATACAAATAGAACATTTATATTCAGGTCGAAATAAGGAACTAAAAATGGGGTCAAACTCCGACTCCCTCCCCTATCAGGCGTCCTCAGCTGACCAGATCGGGGAGTTGCATGTGGCGATGCGGCGACTGATGGCCGCCGAAGACCAGTCTGCGGTCGCGGCAGTCGCAGTTGAGACTGCAACAGCAATTCTCGATTTTCCCTTCAGTGTCTTCTGGGAGGCCACCGACAGCGAACTCAAAGCCGTAACCATCTCCGAGCCACTCCGGGAGCACGTCGAGGCCCCTGCTGACCCGGGGAAGGTAATGCGACATGAGCATGGGAGCTGGCTGTGGAAACAGTACGAATCCGACGAGACACAGCGAGTTCTGGTTTCGGAAGAAAAAGCCGCGTCTGATGCACCGCTGCATGGCGGTATCACCGTCCCGCTCGCAGAATATGGGCTTTTGACTGCTGGGACGGATGAGCGAGCCGAACCGACTGAGCGTGAGACGCAGTTGGCCGATATCCTCGGGAAGAACGTACTCTCGACCCTCGAACGGATCGAGCGCGAGCGGGAGCTGAAGCGGCAACGCGACAACCTCGACCTGTTGAACCAGATCGTCCGTCACGACCTCACGAATCACCTACAGACCATCACCGGCCGGGCGGAGTTGCTCCGGGACCAGTGCAGTGGCGACGCCCTAGAACACGTCGACGGGATTCAGGAGAGTAGCCAGTCGGCCGCAGAACTGCTTGAGACGGCTGGAAACCTTGCGACGGTAATGCGACAGACGGACTGGAAGACTGAGCCGGTCGCCCTCGGCCCAGTCCTGTCCTCGGTGACCGAAGACATCACAGCGACGTACACTGACGCACAGGTTACCGTCCCGGATGAGTTCCCGTCGGTACAGGTCCAAGCTGACGAACTCCTGTCCTCCGTGTTCCGGAACGTCCTGACTAACGCCATCCAGCACAACGACTCGGCAACGCCGTCAGTCGTCGTCGACGCAACTGATGATGGAGACGTAGTCAACGTCATTGTCGCCGACAACGGCCCGGGAATCCCGGACGAGCAGAAACGGACGGTGTTCGAGCGCGGGGAGAAGCGACCGGACAGTGAAGGGACCGGCGTCGGCCTCTACCTCGTCCGAACGCTGGTCGACGCGTACGGCGGCGACGTGTGGGTCGAAGATAACGAGCCGCGGGGGGCCGTTGTCGGACTCACGCTGCCGAAAGCGGCGGATGACGCCTGAACCACCGCCGGAATGAGAGGGGTTGTTATCGATTCAACAACCCGTCCAGTAAATGTATCGCGCCGTGTTTGTCCAGCGGGTCGTTCGCGTTCCCGCAGTGGGGCGACTGCACGCAGGCCGGACAGCCGTCGGCGCAGTCACACGCGGTCAGCATCGACAGCGTGGTGTCCATCAGCGGCCCAATATCGTGGTAGCCCGCTCGCGTTAGCCCGATGCCGCCGGGATAGCCGTCGTAGATGAAGATGGTCGGTTCGCCGGTGTGGGGATGGCGCGGCGTCGACAGGCCGCCGATGTCGCCGCGGTCACAGAGGTATTCAAAGGGGAACATCGAAATCATGGCATGCTCGGCGGCGTGGATGGCCCCTGGGAAGTCGCCGTCGTCGCCGCCGTCGGTCACCGCATCGCCGGACTGAACGCCGTCGCCGCTTTCGCTCCCGCTCTCAGCCCCGTACGCACCCTGCCGTATCTCGCGTTCTAGGTCCGACGGCACGGTGTGGTACAGCGCCTTCGTCTCCAGCGTCGTCTCTGGTAGATCGAGCGAGCGCTGTCCGAGGACCTCCCCTGAGGAGCCGTCGCGGCGCTCGTAGCCGGTGATCTGCTTGCGCATCGTCACGGACGCGAAGCGGACCGGCACGTCTTCGCGGGTCGGCAGTCGCCGCTCCGCCAGGTCCGCCTCGACGGTGATGGTCTTGTCGTGCAGGACGCGGGTGAAGTAGTCGGCCCACGTCCGGTCGAGTTCTGCCACACCCGCGTTGAGGTCGAGGTCCGTCACCTCGTAGCGCCGGCCCTGATGATGGTAAATCGCGCCGGGGTGGGCGTCCCGCAATGCGTCCTCGACGGAGAGTTTCGCTATCACGTCGCCTTTCGCCACCAGTTTCACCTCGCCGTCGTCGACGGTCCGCAGGTTCATCTCGTGGTGCGGGCTGCCGTTACCGAGCCAGCGCATCCCTTGGTCGGTCTGGCGGCGGTCGAGCTTCCCGGCCGATTCGAGGCCGGAAACCACGTCGGGGAACGTCTCGCCGAAATGACGGTCGTCGTCCGGCGAGAGCCAGTTTTCGCAGGCGGCTGCGTGGACGTGGCCCGGGAGCAGTTGCTCGTTTTCGGGGTTGGTCACGGCCTGCTCGGCCCCTGTCTCGAACAGCGCGTCGGGGTTGCGCAGGACGTACTGGTCCAGCTGGTCCTCCCCGCCGACCAGCGCCACCAGGGCGGGGTCGGTGCCGCGACCGGCCCGCCCGGCCTGCTGGAAGGCCCGCATCCGCGTGCCGGGGTAGCCGTCCAGCAGCACGGCATCGAGGCCGCCGACATCGACGCCCAGTTCGAGCGCGCTGGTCGACCAGACGCCGCGCAGGTCCCCCGACTGCAGGCCCTGCTCCAGTTCGCGCCGCCGGTCGTCGGTCAGTGCGGCCTGATACGCGCCGACGCCATCGGCGAGGTCGTGCTCGCCACGCTTCCGGAGTTCGTCGGCGCTGTCGCTGGCGTACCGCTCGGCCGTCTGGCGCGACCCGGCGAAGACGACCGTCTGGAGGCCCCGCTCGACGAGGTCCACGAACAGCTGTTTTGTCTCGACGTGATTCGACTTCCGGCGGCCGCTCCCCCAGCCGTCGCCCTCGTACTCCGGCGGATTCCACAGCAGCCAGTGCCGCGGCCCGCTGGCGCTCGCGTCCTCGTCGACCAGCGCGAACGACGGCTCGGGCTGGCCGGTGACCGCTGCCGCGTGCTCCACTGGATTGCCGATGGTCGCCGAGCAACAGACCCACTCAGGGCCGCCCGCTGTTGCGTTGTCGCCCCTTCTGCCGTTGCTTTCGCTGCTATCTCCGCCGGCGTCGAACCGCTCGGCGATACGCTGGAGGCGGCGCATCACCAGCGAGACGTGGCTGCCGAACACGCCGCGGTAGCCGTGGACCTCGTCGATGACGACGGTTTCGAGCCGCTGGAAGAACCAGTCCCACAGTCGGTGGGCATGGGGCAGAATGCCGTAGTGGAGCATATCCGGCGTGGTCAACAACACGGTCGGCTGGCGCTCCCGGATAGCCTCCTTCTCTGATTTCGACTGTCGGCCGGTATACTGGGCGACGGAGACGCCGGAGGCGAAGCCCAGCCCCTGCGCGAGTTCCGACAGCGTCTCGGTCTGGTCGTTGATGAGCGCGACCTGTGGCGCGATGTACAACGTCGTCGCCCGGCGGTCCAGCGCCCGCTCGAAAGCCGGAACGGTGTAGGCGAGGCTCTTCCCGCTCGCTGTCTCGGTTGCGAGAACAACGTTGTCACCGGACCGGACTGCTTCGATTGCGTCCACCTGATGCGTGTAGAGGTCGGTGATGCCCCGGTCTTCGAGGACGCTGGCGAGGCGGTCCGCAATCTCGCAGTCCGCGGTCTGCGCGCCCCGGCCGAGGACCGTCCGCTGGTCGACGATCTGTCCCTCGTAGTACGGCCGGTCCCGGAGCCACGAAATCGTGTCGTCCACGGGTGATGTATGGGTGCGAAAAGTATCGGTGTTGCTGTTCTCGCCCGGGATACCTCAGTCGGCGGTGACTCAGTCAGTGGTAGACTGATTGAGCGGCGGTGTCGCATCGCGTTCCGCTGCGGGCGGCAGGGACCCCACCGCTGCAGGGAGTGCAGCCAGTGGGACGGTGTCGTGAGCAGTGCTGGCGTGGACGCTCTCATCCGTCTCGACAGCGAGGTAGGTACCGCCAGCCTCGACGACCGGGCTGTTGCCGTCACCGGTTTCGCCCGCTATCACGACAGCATCGGCGGCAGCGGCGAGGTCAACTGCGCGCTCGCGGGCCGCGTCGTCAATGCCGGCGAAGGCTGGGACCGTGACCGTCTCACAGTCGAGGTCCCGGGCTCGCTCGGCGGCTGCGTCGCCGGCAGGCACAACGCCGACACTGACCTGACAGCCGGCTCCGACGAGCTTCGAGACGGCGGACGCCGCCGGCTTGCCGGTCCCGACGACGTGAACGCGACGGGTGACAGACTCTTGTTCAGCAAGCGGCGTCACAAGTGGCGCGTCGGTGCCGGGCTGGGTCGTCACCAGCGTCTTCGCGTCGAAGGCGTCACGGAGCGTGTCGCTCGTGAGAACATCGGCGGGACGGCCCGCGGCGCGGATGCCGCCGCCGGCGAGCAACACCAGTTCGTCGCAGTACCGCGCGGCCAGATTGAGGTCGTGTATCGCTGCGACGGCCGTTTTCCCGTCTTCGACCAGCGTCTGGACCAGTTCAAGCGTGCGGACGGCGTGGTTGATGTCGAGGCTCGCCGTCGGTTCGTCAAGCAGGAGCACCGGTGTCTCCTGTGCCAGTGCCCGAGCGAGGAGGACCCGCTGGCGCTCGCCGCCAGACAGCGAGGTGAACGGCCGGTCGGCGAACTGGGCAACGCTCGCACGCTCCATCGCTCGCTCGACAGCTTGGCGGTCGCCCTCGCCCATCCGGTCGAAGCGGCCGAGATGCGGTGTCCGCCCCATCTCAACGGTCTGCCTGACGCTGAAGTCGAACGACAGTGCGGTGCCCTGTGGCGTGCTCGCGACGAGGCGGCTCACCGCTTTCGCGGATTTACTCTGGATGGGCTCGCCGTCGACGCGAACCGTTCCGGCGTCCGGGTCGAGTGTCCCCTTCACCGCTCGCAGGACGGTCGTCTTACCCGCGCCGTTGGGACCGACGAGGCCGACGAGCGACCCACGGTCGACGCTGAAATCGACGTCCGAGACGACCGACTGGTCGCCGAAGGAGACCGCGAGGTCAGACACGTCAAGCATCGGCCCGGAGCGGTCCCGTTCTGGGTCCGAACCTTCGGGCGCGGTCTGCTCGCTCATAGCTCGTGCACCTCCCGCTTCCGGAGCAAGTACAGGAAAAACGGCGCGCCGAGGACGGCGGTGACGATGCCGACCGGGACCTCGGCGCTACCCGAGCGTGCTAGCGTGTCCGTCGCCACGAGAAACGACGCGCCGGCGAGCGCTGCCGTCGGGAGCAGTATCCGGTGGTCCGGGCCGACGAGCAGCCGCATCACATGAGGGACGATGAGGCCGACGAAGCCGACGATGCCGGCGACGGCGACGCCCGCTGCCGTGATGACTGCCGACAGCGCGAGCAGGACCCGCTTGGTCCGTTCGACCTCGATACCGAGACTCTGGGCGTCCTCCTCGCCCAGCAGCATCACGTTCAGGTCGCGTGCGTACGCGAGCAACACGACGAACGGGACAGCGACGAGTACGACGCTGGTGGTCACTTCGGGCCACGACGCGCCCTTGAGATGGCCCATCAGCCAGTACAGCGCCCGGCGGATGCTCTCACCGCTGTGGAGCAACAGGAACGAGACCACCGCGCCCAGAAACGTCTGTATCGCCACGCCGGCCAGCAACAGCGTCGCGACCGGTGTGCGGCCGTTCCGCGTCGCGATGAGATAGACGCCGAAGGCCGCGACCAGCGCTCCTGCGAAGGCCGCGCCGCGGAGCCCGAGCCCGAACGGGATGACGACTGGCGCGACAATGAAGGCGACCGCGCCGACCGCCGCGCCGGAGGAGACGCCGATGATAGACGGGTCGGCCATCGGGTTCCGGAAGATACCCTGCATGATTGTCCCCGCGGCGGCAAGCGAGAAGCCGACGACCGCACCGAGCAGTATCCGGGGGAGTCGGACCTGTAGGACTATCTGTGTCTGGAGGTCGCTTACGGCGTAGGAAAACACGTGAGCCGTGGTCACGTCGACGGCAGGGCCGGAGATCGAGATGCCAGTCGGAACGACGACAGCGTTGAGCAGCACTTTCCCGACATCGGCAGGCGGAATCCACACCGGGCCGATGCCGGCGCTCGTCGTCACCACGGCACAGAGGACGGCGACGAGCCCCGCCGACCACCCGACAGTCCGACCCGCGAAACGCATGTATGAAAGCCCACTTGCAGTAGATAAGTATTTATTGCTCCTGACACCCGCCTATGGTATGCGACGACGTTCTCTCGTCTGTGTCTTTGTCCTGCTCGTCGGCTCGTTCGCGGGTATCACTCCAGCTTCAGCAACAGCAGCCACACAGGCGGAGGGCTGCTCGTTTCCGGTCACGATGACCGACGCGACCGGGACCGAGGTCACTATCGAGGAGCGCCCGGCGCGGGTGACGACGACCAACCCCTCGGCCGCCCAGACGATGTGGGAGATCGGCGGTCGTCCTCAGGTTGTCGGGCTCACACAGTATGCAAGCTATCTGGACGGCGCTGAGAGCCGGACGAACGTTTCCGCGAGCTTCGGCGTCAACGTCGAGCGCGTCGTCAGCACGAACCCGGACCTGGTGATTGCACCGAACGCCAGCGCCGGTGACGTAACCCCGCTCCGGCAGGCCGGGGTCACCGTGTATCACCTCCCCGCCGCGACAACTATCGAGGACATTCGAGCAAAGACAACGACCATCGGTCGACTGACCGGCAACTGCGAGGGCGCGAGCGAAGCGAACGCCTGGATGGACGCGAACGTCGACGCTGTCCGGCAAGTCACCGCCGATGTCGAGGACCGACCGACCGCGCTGTACCCGCTGGGTGGGGGGTACGTGGCGGCGGGCAACACCTTCGTCACGTCGCTCATCGAACTCGCGGGCGCGGAGAACGTTGCGGCCCGTAACCACACACAGTACCCACAGCTCAGCGACGAGGTCATCCTTCAGCTCGACCCGGACGTGCTCTTTGTTACCGAGAACACAGCGACCGTCGCGGAGACAGAACCCTACGCCAGCACGACCGCGGGCGAGACCAATTCGACGGTCGCCGTACAGGTCCGGAACATCAATCAGCCCGCGCCCCGCAGTGTGGTTTCGTTCGCACATAATGCCACTGCACAGCTCTATCCGGACCGCTACGACGCCGACAGCTACGTTCCCCGGTCGGCGGTGACCAAAACGAGCGAGCCCACGCCCGCGGACCACACGCCAAGCACTGAACAGTCCACGACCGACGCCAGTGGTCCCGGATTCACGGCTGTTGGGGCGCTTGCCGCACTGCTGACGCTGGTCTGCATACAGCAGGTCCGCCGCCGGAGGCCATAGCGCCATGGATAAACAAACTATCCGCGAGACGGTCTGGGACGCGCTGGAAGAAGGCGGTATCGCTCGATTCCCGTTCCCGCCCCACGACCGGATTCCGAACTTCGAAGGCGCAAACGAGGCCGCACAGCGCCTGACCGAGACAGCAGTCTGGGACGCCGCGGAGACGGTGAAGGCGAATCCGGATTCGCCACAGCTCCCGGTCCGCCGGGCGGCGCTGCGGGCCGGCAAAACGGTGTATATGGCCGTGCCACGGCTCCGGGACGAGCAGTGTTTCTACGAACTCGACCCCGCCGAACTCGACGATATCGAGGCCGCGCCGGCGGTGTCGAACGTCGCGGACCACGCCCGGCAAGTGGGCCCCGAGGCGGTCGGGAGCGTCGACCTCGTGGTGTCGGGCTCGGTCGCAGTCACCGAGGACGGCGCGCGCATCGGGAAAGGCGAGGGGTACAGCGACCTCGAATACGCTGTTCTCCGTGAACTGGGACTGGTCGACGAGACGACACCGGTTGTGACGACGGTCCACGAACTTCAGATTGTTGGCGGCCTCGAAGGCGTCGTCGACACCACTGTCCCCGTCGACGACCACGACGTGCCGATGGACTGGGTTGTGACGCCGGAGCGCACTGTCGAGACGGCGACCACGCATACGACGCCAGCGGGCGTCGACTGGGACGCGCTTTCGACAGAGCGCATCGACGAGATTCCAGTCCTGTCAGCTTGCCGGCCCGACTGACCCCTCAGTCGCTATACACGGGGTAAAACCCTGGTAATGAAAGCCTACCGGCGGTACAATTTTATCCCCACATACCCTGAAACGGGTATGGATACACCCATGGCCACGCCGAACCGTCACGGGGCCGACGGAACTGCCGGGCGGGTACGCGTTCTCTATGTTGACGCGGACTGCGACGACATCACGGCAGTCACGGAGACACTGAGCGGGAGCCCCGACGAATTTACTGTGACGGTGTGTGAGACGGCGGACGACGCACTCACATCACTCGAAAACGCGTCCTACGACTGTGTCGTCAGCGAGTATCGACTGCCGGACCGAGACGGAATCGAACTGTTACGGGCTGTCCGGGACCAGTCCTTTGACCTCCCGTTCCTCCTCTTTACTGACGACGGCGATGAGAGCGTGGCCAGCGATGCCATTTCGGCCGGGGTCACGGACTACGTGACGAAGACACCGCTCTCAGAACAGACGGAGCTGCTCCGACAGCGGATTACCGCTGCTGTCGCCCGCTATCTGGAGGAGGCAGACATCCTTGACCGGATGACAGACGGGTTCTTCGCGGTGGACGAGGACTGGGAGTTTACCTACCTCAACGAACGTGGCCGGCGCGTCATCGGCCGTGCGATGGCATTGGACGGGGATACTGCTGACTTGCTGGGGCAGAATATCTGGGAGGCTGTCCCGTCGATAGAAGGAACGGAGTTCAGCAAGCAGTACCGACGGGCGATGACCAAGCAGGAGCCAACATCCTTCGAAGGGTACTTCGAGCCGCTACAGACGTGGTTCGACGTGTCCGTGTACCCATCGCCAACCGGAATTTCGGTGTACTTCCGTGATATCACTGAGCGGCACAGGCACGAAGAAGAGATCAGGAGTAGAGAGCGGACGCTGCGAGAGATTTACGGGGTCATCTCGCGCAAAGACCTGGATTTCGAGGAGAAGGTCGAGCGACTCCTCGAAATCGGGCAGAACGCCCTCAAAGCCGAAACGGCCGCGCTCTCACACATCGATGGCGATATGTACGTCTTCGAAATCGTCCGCGACCGGACGGGAGCTATCGAGGCGGGCGATGCAGTCCCGCTGGACGCCACGAACTGCGAACGGGCCGTCGTTGAGGAGCAAACGCTGGTGCTCGCTGATATCGCCGCAGACCGCCCTGAGCTGACCGCCAAGGCCGGCTACACGGAGATGGGAATCTCCTGTTACCTTGGAACGCCCGTCATCGTCGACGGGTCGGTGTACGGGACGTTCTGCTTCTACGGCACGGAACGCCGTGATTCCTTTTCGGAGTGGGAAGTCACGCTCGTCGAACTGATGGGGAACTGGATCAGCTACGAACAGGAGCGTGAACGCCGTGAGCAGGAACTCACTCGCCAGCGTAACCGTCTGGAGGACTTTGCCAGCGTCGTCAGCCACGACCTCCGGAACCCGCTCAACGTCGCGGTCGGCCGGCTCACGCTTGTCAACGAGGAGTACGACGGAGACCCGGAGCACGTCGAATCGCTCCGGCGGTCACTCGAACGGATGGATGAACTCATCGACGACGTGCTCGCGCTCGCTCGCGGCGGCCACAAGGTCATTGACGCGACAGAAACGTCGTTAGACGACATCATCACGGCCGCCTGGGACACCGTCGAGAGCTCGGACGCGACGCTTGAACGGGTCGATACGGACGCACGAATCACGGGCGACCAGACGCGGCTTCAGCAGCTCTTCGAAAACCTCTTCCGAAATAGTGTGGAGCACAGCAACGACCCCGTGACCGTCTGCGTCGGGACCCTCGCTGACGGCCGGGGGTTCTACGTCGCGGACGACGGTCCCGGGATTCCCGAAGACGAGCGTGACGAGGTGTTCGAGCGCGGCTACACCACGAGCGACGACGGGACCGGCTTCGGGCTGGCTATCGTCTCCGAAATCGTCGACGCACACGGCGGCCGGATAACTGTCCCAGAAAGCGAGGACGGCGGGGTTCGCTTCGACGTGACCGGTGTCCAGGTCGACTGATTATAACTGGTCGACGCAGTCCCGAATGAGGCCATCGACGTTCTCTGGGAGCGTCGGGTGATAGGCCCGGTCCGGCAGGTCACGCACGTCAAGGCCGAGCTCAACGATGGTCTGGAACGTCTTGGCGAAGCTGTCCGCGTGGTAGTGCATGCCTTGCCAGCCGAGCACTGTCCCGTCGTCGGCGTCGACGACGAGCTTTGCAAGCCCCTCGGGCACGTCTTTCGATTTGAACACGCCGTCGTCGCTGGCCTGTCGGGTCGCCGTGACAATATCGTAGCCAGCCTCTTTTGCAGTCTCCTCGTTGTGGCCGACGCGAGCGAACGGATACACACCCAGCCCGGAGAAGATGACGTGGTGGTGGACGTTTCGGTACGCTTCGAGCGAGCCACCGGCTTCCTGTCGGACGATGTTCTCGGCCGCGGTGAAGCCCTGCTCCTTGGCGACGTGGAGAATCGGCTCCTTACCGTTGACGTCGCCAACGGCGTAGATGTGGTCGGCGTCGCGGGTCTGCATCGTGTCTCTCGCCCAGTCGCCGTCAACTGAGACCGGTGTGTTCTCCAGCCCGAGCCCTTCGACGGTCGGCCGACGGCCGGTAAAGAGGAACAGCTGGTCGGCCTCGAACGTCTCCTCGCTGCCGTCGTCGTACTCGACGGTGAGGCGAACGCCGCCGTCCTCGGTCTCTTCCAGTTCCTTCTCGTAGCAGTTTGTCGGAATGGTCACGTCCCAGTTGTTTTCGTAAATGTCGAGCGCCTCGTCGCCGAACTCCGGGTCGCCTTCGTCGATTGGCCGGTCGTCGTGCTCGATAACGGTAAGCTCCATCCCGCCGGCCTCCGCCAGATACGGCACCATTTCCATCCCGATGTAGCCAAAGCCCATCACGATGCCGGAGTCGGGGAATTCGGTGGCGTCGAGCACCTGGTCGCTCGTCATGAAGTCGACCTCGTTGATGCCGGGCGTCTCCGGGACGTTCACGCTGGAACCGGTCGCAATGACGACGTAGTCGGCCTCGTGTTCCTCGCCGCCAGCCCGGACCGTGTGCTCGTCGACGAACGTGGCGGTGTCGTGAATAAATGTCACGTCGTCGCGTTCGGCCATCTCGTGAACGGAGTCTCGGCGGTGCCCGGCCCAGCTCAGCACGTGGTCGTCCTTGCGTTCAACGACGGCTTCCAGATCAACCTCGGGCACGTCGCCAACGAGGCGTTCGTCGTGGCGCGCCTGAAAGCGATGGGCCCCTGCGGAGAGCACTTCCTTGGACGGCATACAGCCACGAAGGATACAGAGCCCACCGCCGGGCTCGCCGTTGTCGATGAGCGTGAGTTCGATGCCATCCGCCTCGACAAGGTCGCCGGCGACTGCGGCCCCGGCACTGCCATACGCGCCGATGATAACGACGTGAGTCATACCAGTGCTAGAGCGACGGCATTAAATAAAGGCTTCAGTGGCGTGTTTCGCCCGGACACGACCGACGTGTGGTAGTCTGGCCCACCGAACCGACTGGTCAGTCGTCGCCGTCGACGGGCGCGGGTGGACGCGACCGCCCGAACCCGAGTATGCCACGAACCGACCAGTCAGCGTTGAACACTCGGTCCCAGACGACAAGTGCGGAGGGGATCACCAGCAGGGACGCGAGGAACGCGTACCCGATCGACAACGCCGTCAGGATACCGAACTGGCCGATTGCGGGGAACACAGCCAGCCCGAGCACGCCGATGCCGAACGTCGTGGTGAGCATACTCCCGAACAGCGCGCCACCGGTCCCGCGAACGGTCCGGTCCAGTGCCGTTTCGAGGTCGTTTTCGTCGAACTCGTCGGCAAACCGGTGGGTGACGTGGACTGAGTAGTCGACCCCCAGTCCGATAGTTATCGCCAACATCGTCGCTGTCAACGCGTTGAACGGGATGCTGAGCACCCGCATCGTCCCGCCGAGCCACGCCACCGTGACGACGACAGGAATGATGTTCACGAGGCCGAGCGACGGCCGCCCCTCCAGCATATTGTAGATGAGGACCAGAAACACTGACGCGCCGATAAGCGCGATCGCCAGCGACTGGATCGCAGACTCCAGGATGAGGTCCGAGACGGCCTGGAACACGACAACCGAGCCGGTTGCCGTCGCTTCATACCGGAAGTCGTCGGCAACGTTTCGCGTATCGGTGGTCACCTCTGCGTCGGTCGCGTCCGCCTCGACGGTATAGACAACACGTGCGCTCCGGTAGTCCTCGGTGATGTACTCGAGCGCCTGGCCACGGGCCGACGAGTCGAGCAGGTACTCGTATATCTGTTCGAGGTTATCGTCCGGGATCCCGTTGTCGTTCCGGTCGTTGCGCTCGACCATTCGGCGGAACTCGGGGTCCTCGTCCGCCCGGTCCTGGATGACGGTCACGATAGACGTCGAATCAGCACGCCCGTCTTCTCGAACAAACGAGTCCGGCGGGTTGTTCCCCGCCCGATACATCTGCTCAAGCGCCGCGTCGTTCCGCATCGGCCCCTCTACGTACACCGTCGCCTGACTGGACTGGGTCGTGTCGAACCGTTCATCGAGGAAGTTCGTCACCTCCGTTACGGTGTATTCGCTCGGAGCGAACGGCTCCGGCAGGGCCTCGACGAAGTCCGGGTTCTCCTCGGGCGGCAGGAAGTCCTCCTGACTGAACGACGTCGAGACGCCGGTGGCGTAGTAGCTGGCACCGACCGTAGATACGAGGATGAGCACGAGGAAGATGATCGGGGCGCGGTTCGCGATGACGACACCGCCGCGCAACACGTCACTGAGTGCCGAATCCTCCGCGCCCAGCGGCGTCTCGCTGAACGTCGGAATTGGGTAGCGCTGGCGGAGCCGGTCCAGTTCTACCTTCGCCGCGGGCAGGAACACCCCGAAGATGAGGAAGGTGAAGGTGATACCGACAGAGGCCACGTAGCCGAAGTCCTGAATCGGCGGCAGTGCGCTGGTGAGGTTCGCGGCAAACCCGATGACTGTCGTGCCGGTCACGATGAAGAACGCGACAAGCAGTTGGTCGGTCGTGATCCGCATCGATTTCTGGATGGACGCCCCGGTTTCACGCTCCTCCCGATATCGGTTGACGGCGTGAATCCCGAAGTCGATACCCACCGCCAGTAACAGCGGTGGCACGGCGATGAGCATCTGTGAGAAGGGGATGCCGGCAAGCCCCATGAAGCCGAACGTCCAGACGACGGCCATAAACAGCGCGAGCAGGCCAAGCGCCATGTCCGCGAGGTCGCGGTAGGCAATCGTCAGGAAAAACAGAATGAACAGCACTGCCGCGGGCACGGTCAGGATGAGCGAGTCGCCGACGACGTTCGAGAACTCGTCTGCGACGATACCGCTACCGAACAGGGTAATGCCACCGTGGTCAGCGCTGGCGACAGTGAACCCGGCTTGTTTCTGGATACTCGTTAGCGGACTCGAACCGCCCTGGCCTGACCCGGAGGAGATTCCCGCCGGGACCTCGTGTGTGACGACTCCGATGGTCGCCGACGCCGAGGCGGCTTTGCGGTTGAAGTCCTTGCTCAGTAGTGATTTGAACCGGGGATTCTGCTCGGCCGCGCGCCTGACGGCAGCGTCGATTTCACTCGGCGTTGCGGCTTCGACAGCATAGACCTGTTGCTCAGTTGTCGTCGCTTCCGGGTCTAGCTGCTTGGCGACAATGCTGGCGGCGCTTGAGGTCGATGTGACACGGAGCGTTCCGCGCTGTTCCAGCCGGTGCTGTGACCTGAGCATCCGGAGCAGCGCCGGCTTCGAGAGCACGTTCGTCTCCTGCTGGATCAGCTGTGTGCTCCCTGTATCCGGTGAGAAGGTCGGCGAGAACTTGTCGTTGACCTCCTGTAGTGCCTCCTCGGCCGGCAGTCCGGTCGTAAACTGCGATGTCCCGGAATTGGTCGAGACGCCCCCGAGGCCGGCGCTGAAGACCACCGTCACGACCAGGAAGAGGAGCACCACCTTCCGTGAATCGTGGACGATGCGGTCGTCTGCCCAATCGATGTAGCGCTGATAATCCATGCGTTAGCGGAACCTGAAGTAGCCGCCGATGGCCAGGGCGGCCACGAGTGCGACGCCGATAATCGCCGTCAGTGGTGAACTGCCACCGCCGGAGTTGGTCACGGAGATCGGAAGCCGGTAGGTATCAGACACCGGCGTATCTCCGTCCGGTTCCTCGTACTGGAAGTCCACCGAAACGGGGTAGCTCTTCGTCATCGCGGCACCGCTTGCGCTGATGCCGAACTCGATGGTTGTTGACTCACCCTGGTCAAGGCTGTCGACGTACGCCTGGTCGTCCGAGACGGAGATCGGTGACTCGGCGAACAGTTTTGCCTCGATATCGGTCAGTCGCTGCCCGGCATCGTTGGTGATGGTCATTTCGAGCGTGCTGGACCCACCAACGTTGACGGACGCGTTCGTCGTCTCGACAATGAACTCATCGGCGCTCCCGTCGACGCTCTGTCGGATTTCGAGCGTGTCGCTCTCGCGCCTGTCGTCCTCACTGTTGCGGTAGGTGGCGACGAAATCGAACTGTCGTGGGCCGGCGTTCGCGTTATCGGACACGTCGGCATCGAACGAGACGGTCGCCGACTCGCCCGGCTCGAGGTCGCCGACTGCGTACTGGGTTTCCTTCGGCGAGATGTTGTCGTGGGAACTCTCCCAGTTCAGGACAACGTTACGGACCGTTCGGTCGCCAGTGTTGGTGAGTGACGCTTCCAGCGTGCCGTCGTCACCTGCCTGCAGGGTCGATTCAACGTCGCCTAGCTCGAAGGACTGCTCTGGCTCGGGCCGGATTCCGAGTGCGATTCCGTCGTCAACACCGGAATCACCCTCCGGGTCGTTGTAGCCGACTGTGGCGGAGATTGCATACCCTCTGACGGACGCGTCCTCGCTTGCGGACGCGTCAACGCTGACGATGCGAGTCTCTCCTGGTTCCCACGTCCCGATGTACTGCTCCGCGGAGTTAGACTCACCGAACGCGATTTCGCTGCTCTGTGAGCGCAGGGAGACCGTGGCGTCTCTGACAGTCACTGGCCCATTGTTGTGGAGCGTGACGTTGTACGTCCCCGAATCGCCGATGGCGACGTCACTGTCGACGCCCCGGACGCTGAACGTTTGCTCGCGGGCAGGTGTAATCCCGAGCGACGAGGCGGACGTACTCTTTCGTACCCCGTCCGTGTCGTCGAAGTCGACCTGCAGGTCAAACTGGTACGGTTCGGCTCTGGCGTCGCCGCTTGCACCGACGCGGTACCGGAGGGTCCGCTGTTCACCAGCCTCCCAGGTGTCGATGAACCGGGAACTGCTGGTGTCGCTACCGACTGTGAGTTCAGGGTTCGTCGATTCCAGCGTTACTGAGGCTTCTCGGGCTGGTTCGTCACCAGTGTTTTCGACGGTGACTGCGACCGTCCCGACTGAGTCGACGCGTGCGCCGGAGTCGACGCTCACCACGTCAAAGGCCGCGTCGTCGTCGATTTCGAGTTCGAGTTCGACCCGTTCGGTCGCGGTCTTTTCGTCACGTGCCCCGTCGTTTTCGGAGATATAGCTCGTGTACTCGTATTCGATGATGACGGGAACGGTGTAGTCCCCAGGACTTGCGTCGTCATCGACGCTGATGTCGAATGAAATCGGACTCGTCTTGCCTTCCGGGACGGAGCCGACGGCCTGCTTGCTCGTTGTTACGGTAATCGGAGCGTCTCCGTCGTTGACCTTGACTGTGGTCCCGCGGGCGGTGGTCACCTCACTGTTCTGTATTCCCTGGCTCGTGGACCCAGAGTCGACCGTTCCGCTGTTGACGAGGACAACGTCGAGTGTCGTCTCCTCACCGGGTGTGACGGTATTATCGACGAACGTTGCGTCGAAGTCGGGACTTCCGGTCACGGCCCCGATAGCCGTTCCGGATGCCATGAGCAATGCGACAACAGCCAGCGTCAGTAATGTTCGTGGTTTCATGCGTAGGGACACTTCGGACATGCCGTGTCGTTATTTCTGTCCGGAGCGGACGTCATGCGTGGGAGATCTGCATATATGCCCACATACGTCTGTACAGACTCTCGCCCGAACCGTGTACATCGAACGAACGTTCGGTCGCGTATCAACGTTGTGGTTCAGTAACAGTGGGAAGATATTTACTGCCCGAACGAATATTCGGTCGGGATGAGTGATGGAATTCCGTTCGCCGGGGAGCCAGCGGACTCGCACGAGGCGATAATGCGAGCCACGTTCCGTGCCCTCCGGGAATACGGGTATGCCGGACTTTCGATACAGCGAATCGCGGACGAGGCCGACCTCAGCAAATCGACGTTTTATCACCACTTCGATGGCAAGGAGGACCTCCTGTTGTCGTTTCAGGAGTTCATCCTCACGGAATTTAACCGCATTTTTCAGATCGAGTCGACCGGCGACCCCGAACAGGACATCAAGACGTTTGTCAGTCTCATTCTCGACGATTTCCCGGACTGCGTCGAAACGCCAACCAAGAACGCCGTACTCGGTTCGTACGTCGAGATGCGTGCTCAGGCAGTCCAGAACCCGGACTTCCGCGAGAAATTCACTGAGACGGACGAACTGTTCGCCCGACAGCTCGTACAGATCATCGAGGACGGCATCGAACAGGGAGTCTTCGCCGATGTCGACCCCGACACGGTTTCGCGGTTCATGATCACGATACTCGACGGTGTAATTCTTCAGAGCGCAACGCGCAACGACAATCCTGTCGCCGAGGTTCGGGATACCATCGACGAGTACATCGAAGAGACGCTGATTCTCAACACCTAGCTTCGGCTGATAGACTGGTACGTCTGTTTCAGCTCTTCGAAATCATCGTTCTCGGCGTGCAGCATCCATTCCAGTTCCCTGGCACGTTCCTTTAGCTCCGTGTACTCGGCGCTCGATTCCAGTTGTGATGCGGACTTTTCGCGTTCCAGCACAGAGAGCTTCGAGGAAATCCGGAAGTACTTGTCGAGCCTATCGTCCTCGTCGGGTCTGTCGAGATGTTGATCGAGCGTCGACAGGAGCGTCGACTGGCCGACCGGCTTCTGGAGGTAGTCATCGAACGGCATCTCCAGAATATTCAGATCAGCGTCGACCGCGGTCAGCATGATGATGATGCCGTCGTACCCTCGCTCACGCAACCGCGAAAGCACGTCGTCACCGTGCACGTCGGGCATTCGTCGGTCGAGCAACACAGCGTCGAACTCCGGGCCGGCAGCGTCGAGCGCTGCTTGGCCACTGTACGCAACCGTCGTCTCGTAACGCTCACCCAGTTTCAGGGCCTGCGTGTCGGCGACGTCGTGTTCGTCGTCAACGACGAGCACCCGCGGCGGGCCGCCTGTTGTTCTGGACACAGTATTACGCAAGTCTAGGGCTGGCAACTGTATATGTCTTATCGGCAGCCGCCTCTCGAAAAGCGTTAACCGATGGCCCATTGAGTGTGTACCGATGAGCAAGTCGTCGGCGGACACAGGCGGTCGACACCGTCTTGGCAGCCTCGCGGCCGTGATCGGGTGGATAGGAGCAGGAGCGGTCGTGCTCGCCACCGTCGCGCTGGCGGTGCAGTCAGTGTTCTCACTTGGGCTCTCGGAACAGGTCACCATCGGCCTCGGTCTGGCGCTTGGCGGCGGGCTGGGCGGCGTTTCCTACTTGCTGGTGACTGATTCGCCCGGCGAGACGACCGACGAGACGATGACTGTGTCGGCAGATGCCAAGCACACACCGGAGCCACAGCCGGTCGACCTCTTCGACGGTCATCCTGACCCGGTGTTGTACTTCGCCGACGAGGGCCACGGCCCGGTCGTGCGTGCAGCAAACGAATCGTTTGGGGCCACGTTCGACGTCCCGTCCGACCGCCTCAGCGGGACAGCCCTCTCAGAAGCCCTGCTCGTGGCCGGTATCGACGAAGTGGACGCCGAGACAGTCAGCACGGCTGACCTTGATGTCGTCGCCCTCTCGACGGCACCCGACGAACCGCGGCAGTTTCGGCTGCGGACAGCCGGCGCCCCATCGACCGGCTACCTCCTGCTCACACCGCTGGGGACAGCGGGCGAGTGAACGGCCAGACGCCGCCCGCGGGTCGGCGGCGTAACGGAACTTTAAAGATTCCATCCCGGCGAGATTCTGGATAGGAATGCTCGCGTCACCGCTGCAACTCATCGATAGTTTCCTGCTGAACTACACCATCGGTGATGTCCTGCTACTCGGCTTTGTCGGTGGGCTCGTCGCAATTCTCCCGCAACGATCGCTCCGGATGCTGGGACTGCACACAATTGCGCTGGGCGCACTGCTCGTGATTACGCCGGCATCGGCGATGGAACCGAACAGTGCGAGCGTCCTCGCATCGTCGTTCCAGTACAAACTATTCGGTATCGTGCTGCTCGTCCTCGCCCCGGTGCTGTACGCCGTCGGTCGGCGTTAGGCCAGCTTGTCAAGTGCGGTGAAAAAATCAAGCGGCGGACCGGCAAGCCGGACCGGCTCGCCCGCACGCGAGACCGTTATCCGCTCCGGTGGGACCACGTCTTTTCGAACCCGCCCGTCACTGACGACGACACCGCTGTCGGCGTCTGTGAGTTCGACGACGATTTCGCTGTCAACGTCGACGACCAGCGGTGGCGTCCCCATCTCGTCTGCCATCCCCGTGATGATGAGGCCAGCCACGTCGGGGTGGACGAGCGGCCCGCGTTCGCTGAGGTTGTACGCCGTCGAGCCGGTGGGTGTCGCCACCAGTACGCCGTCGGCGTGGCCGGACGTGTACAGCGAGTCATCGACGTACACATCGACCGTCGCCCCGCCGCCGTGACCGCGGCGCTCGCCCTGCACGACGACCTCGTTTAGCGCTGGCGACAGCTCCCAGTCGTCGCCGCTGGCCTGCAACCGCGGCTTGGCCCGCGTTCTGGCGCTCCCGGTTTTCTGGATGTGTTCGACCTCCGCGACGACCGTCTCGACGGCCTCTTCGGGTGCAATAGCGTTCAGAAAGCCGACTTCGCCGAGATTGACCCCCAGTATCGGCGTTGACCCCGCACCGCGGGCCGCGTACAGAAACGTCCCGTCGCCGCCGATACTCACGACGAGGTCACAGGCGGACATCTCATCGACCGGAGCCGAATCGGGCACGGCTGCCTCCCATGCGTCGTGGTCACCCAGCGCTCCGGCGGTCGTTTCGTCGACAACGACGGCCGCCGACGTGGCGCGCAGTCGGTCACACAGTGTACTCGCAAGCGACATAGCCCGGTCGTTGTCCCGCTGCGCGACGATCCCGACAGTCATTGTCGGACGTTCCCGCCGGCCGTATATAAACCCTCTACGACAGCAATTATATCAGTCCCGACGCGTATCCACTTCCATGGGCCGTTCGTGTGGCTGGTGGTCGTGCGTATGAGTGAGGATGACGAGTCCGACGACGACTGGTTTGAAAGTGCGCTGGACGACGAGGACGGCGACAGCGAACCGACTGAGGCAGACGACATTTCGGCGACGCCATCCGAGAGCGACACCGAGGAACCGGCGTCTACCGGCACTGACTCGTTTGGGGCCGACAGTGACGACGGCAAGCGCAGTGGTGATAGCAGCCCGTTCGATGACGACGGCAGCGCCGACTTTACTGAAGGCAGTGATAGCAGCCCGTTTGGTGATGACGGCAGCGCCGCTTCTGGCGGGGACAGCAGCCCGTTCGACGACAGCGGCGGTGACCCCTTCAGCAGCGAGAGTGGGCCTGCTGATGCCGACGCTGGGTCCCCCGGCGATGGTGATGGCGGCGGGCTCTTTGACGACGACTTCGCCACGGCGTTCGAGTCTGCCGGCAGCGGTGGCGGTGACAGCGGGAGCGACTTCGAGGAGGAGTTCGAGTCCGATATCCCACGGGTCGACATCGGTATCGAGGGACTCGACCAGATGATTCAGGGCGGGATTCCACAGCGCCACCTCATCGTCACTATCGGTTCAGCTGGAACCGGGAAGACGACGTTCGGATTGCAGTTCCTCCACCACGGCCTTCGGAACGGCGAAAACGCAGTGTTTCTGACGCTCGAACAGTCCCACGACGCGATACTGGACACCGCCGGTGACCGCGGCTGGGGGTTTGAGGAGTACGAAGAGCAGGGCCAGCTAGCGATTGTCGACCTCGACCCGGTCGAGATGGCAAACAGTCTGGACAACATTCGCGGCGAGCTGCCGGCGCTCATCGAGAAGTTCGACGCCGACCGGCTGGTGCTTGACTCCGTCTCACTGCTTGAGATGATGTACGACGACCAGTCGCGACGACGCACTGAAGTGTTCGATTTCACCCGGTCGCTGAAACAGGCCGGCGTGACGACGATGCTCGTCTCCGAAGCCAGCGAGACCAACCCCTTTGCGTCCAGACACGGTATCATCGAATACCTGACGGACGCCGTGTTCATCCTTCAGTACGTCCGGTCAGACACCAGCGAGACGCGACTCGCCGTCGAGATCCAGAAGATACGGAACGCGAACCACTCCCGGGAGACGAAACCCTACGAGATAACGAACGACGGCATCTCAGTTTACCAGCAGGCTAACATCTTCTAAACCGTCGCCGTCCCGACCGACTCCGATTCATCCCGATCATCAAGTGCGGCGTTGTAGCCGCTGGCCCAGAGGTCCGTCGCGACGACGAGCACGTAGAAGGTGGCGAACGGACTGAGCAGCACGGCAATAAGCGAGCCGATGAATGGAACGACGTTGAGCAAGTTCACCACGACGTTGACGGCGATGAACAGGGCAATCGAGACCAGCCACGGTGTCGCGTACTCCGGAGACATGACTAACGTCCGTAGCGTCCCGAAGTCGAACCCGGCACCGAACTCGCCGGTACAGGCGAAGTGGATAATAGCCGCTGTCGCAACGTAGCCGAACACTAGCGACAGGACGAACGAGATGGCCAGCCCACCGAAGAGGCCGGCCAGGCCGGCACCCGCTCCGGCACGAGTCCCGGTCGCCAGCGCGAACAGGCTGCCGCCGACAGTTACTCCGAACACGACGAGCGGGACGAGCATATACACGATACCGATGAGCCAGGCTTTGACGCCGTCGACAAGCAGTTCCCCCCAGTCTTCGAACCCTGGCGGCTGTGTCGCCCCGTCTGCTCGCTTGCGGATTGCCTGAACGAGATAGCCGTACACGAGGATTGCAGGGATGACGAGGAACGAGAGGAGGCTGAGGCCCCCGCCGATGAGGACGGTCACGGTCCAGTCGTCGTCCTCCATGGGATACGTGAGTGCATCGTCTATCGATTCCATGACTATTGGTCACACTCAACAGGGTTAGTTACAGACAGCTTGCCGGGTTATTCGCTCGGCTTACCACAGGACCGGGATGTGTCGCCACCGTCACTTTCTCTCTGCGATTGCCCCGGTTAGCGGAACCAATAAATCACAACCGGGCAACAAGTGGGATATGGTACTACTCGTTCCCTTTGACGGCTCGGCCCTGTCGAAAGCCGCGCTCACGCGGGCGATGGAGTTCGCGGACTACCGCGATGAGGATATCACTGCACTGTCTGTTATCCCGGACGATGCGGCGTACGCGAGGGAACACGGCTGGCTCGACGCGGATGAGGCGTTCACTGTTGAGGCGGTCGCCGACCGGATGCGAGAGCAAGCCGAGTCAGTCGCCCCGGCGGCGTCGTTCCGCTATGAGGTCCCGGAAGACGTGAGCTCGATGGCATCGACGACGACGAATATCACCCGGACAATCAGAGAAGTCGCTCACGAAGAGGAGGCCTCAATCGTGTTCATCGGCAGTGAAAACGCCGGGCGGGTGTCGACGCCGGTCTGTAGCGTCGGCTCACCGGTGTCAGAAGACCCTGAATACGACGTTCATATCGTCCGGCACCCGTAGCGCTATCTGACGACGGTTACGGGGATAGACGCCCGTCTGACGACGATTTCGGCGACGCTACCCAGAAGGATGCGAGACATTCCCGAGCGGCCGTGACTCCCCATGACGATCTGGTTGATGTCGTGGTCATCCGCGTACTCCACGATGACCTTTGTTGGTCGCCCGACCTCGATGACGCGTTCGACGGACTCGACACCGGCCTCGGTCACTTCCGACTCAAGGTCGTCGAGGAGGTCCTCCGCCGTTGCCTTCTGTGTCTCGTACCACTCCTCGGAGAACGAGGGAATCGATGCCTCCGCGCTGTAGCCGGCCTCTGCGGGGTTGATGACGTGCAGGAGAACGAGTGTCGCGTCCGGATACTCCTCGGCTGCGAACTCACAGGCCACCGATGCCTGGTCTGAGCTGTCGACCGGAACAAGGATTCGTTTTGCCATACGTCCACTTCCGCTGGGGCCGGTTTGAATCTTCGGCCCGCTGCAATCGGTGAGTTGGCCTGCTGTTTGTCAGTCTCGCCCGTGGCGAGTCACACACGTTGACAGGCCGATGAGTTCGACTGGCTCGGAGTTATCGGGCGAGTAGACGACCCGCTGGCCCTTCTCCATGTAGGGAACCTTCGATTCCAGATTGCTGGGGATGTTCACCGCCGAGATGGCGTCTTCGTCGCCGAGGTTGAGTACCATCGTCGTATTGATCTGCTTGAACACCGGGTCGGCGATGTCCTGTGGGTCCTGCGTGATGAGGTACAGGCCGAGACGCTCCTTGCGGCCCTGTTTGGCGGCCTCGGTGAACTTCCCGATGACCTTGCGGCCCTGCACGCTGTCGGCGTCGGTCAGGAAGTTATGGGCCTCGTCCATCCCGAGGACGAGCGGCGTCTCCTTGATGCGGTCGTAGTCCGGGTCGTTCGAGAGCTTCTGGTCGATGAGCAGGCTGGAGACGGCCAGTACGATTGTCGATGCGGTCCGGGAGTCCGTGATGTGGTACGTCGGGATAACCGTCAGCCCGCCGTCGCGGACGAACTGCGAAATCTGGTCGGTGATTGGTCGGGCGTCCTGGTCGAAAACCGCGCCAAAGCCCTGCACGCGGCGCTTGACGGCGTCGAACGTAGCCTCGTGCACGTCTCCCGCCTCGTCCAGTTCCTCCTTGAGCGCGGGGTCTCCGAGGAAGGTCCGGAAGTCGCTGTAGGTCCCGCCCTCCCCGTATTCGCGCTTGAACCGCGGGAGCAGTGTGTTCACCAGCGCGCCGTACTGGTTGTCGTTCAGGCTTGACCCGGCGATGAGCCAGGGATTGTCGTGGACGAGTGAGAACGGAATAGTGAACTCCACCTGCTCGGCGCGGTGGTGGCTGGCGTTGTAGTCGGCCCCGGCCACCTTCGGAACGAAGGCGATAGTGTCGTCGTGCCCGCCGTAAGCGATGCCTTCCCGTTCACAGCGCCGCTCGAACTCGTCGGTCATCTCGGGGTTGTCGTCGTGCATCTGGGCGTACTCGTCCTGGGGGTCGAACTGGACGACGGCGAGTTCGGGTGTGCGGCCGTCGCCCATCTCGTAGGTCCGACCGAGATACTGCCGCAGGACGTTTTTCGAACTGTGGGTTTTCCCGGACCCGGTCCCGCCAGCAACGAGGGTGTGCCGGAACACGAGCGGGTCACCGGCGACGTAGTCGTCTTTCAGCCGGTAGTCGATGGTCGGCGGCTCGGCGGCCGTCCGGACCTTTTCGCCACCGACGGCAAGGTGGCCCAGAAAGACGCCGTCCTCGGGAATCTTCAGGCCGGTCTTGATCTCGGACTTGTCGGTGGCCTCCCGGACGACGGTTTCGGGTTTTGGCACCCGGTCAGTCATCCGACGTTTGAGTTCGCCACCGTCGCTGTACAGCACTGCAACCGGCTCAAGCTCGGCGATGAATTTGAAATCCCGCTCGTCGATGCCCCGCTCGCGCATCGCTCGCCGGGCGTGGATTTCGGTCGCGTCGTCGGCATGGAACTCTTGGGCGTACTCCAGGGCCTTGATGCGGCAGAACAGGCGCTCACCGCCTGGGTATGGGACGAGTAGATACGTGCCGATGCGCAGACGCGAGCGGTTCCGCGCGGTGACGTACGCCCGGAGGACCGTTTCCTCCGCTTCCTCGCTGATCCGGAGGCCGTTCGCGGCCGAGAGGACGCCGAGGCCGGTGTCTGTTCCGGCCGGTGTCACATCCATATCTTCGAAGTCATCGTCTGCAGACTGTGTTGTCGGGTCGGTTTCCCCCGACGCATCGACAGCCCCATCACCGTCATCGGCCGTCTCGGCCGACTGTGCGGCCTCGTCGTCAGCCGCCGCGTCGTCGCCGTCGAAATCAGTGAAATCCCCGAGGTCGGACATACCCCAGTTCAGGGTAGCCGGGGATTAACACCTTTCCCCAGCAGCATGAATGTGAAACCTTACCCGGATGGCTGTCAACGAACGCATATGAAGCCGACGCGGGTGATGTCTTTCAATGTGCGGTACGATACCGCCGGGGATGGGGTAGACGGGTGGCCCCACAGGCGGCGGCTGGTGGCGGGGACCATCCAGTATCACAATCCCGATATTATCGGGGTGCAGGAGGCGATGGCACACCAGCTCCGGGAGCTAGAGGTGTTGCTGGACGGCTACGAGTGGGTCGGTGACCCACGGGAATCCGTCGATGCCGGCGGGGAGCACACGGCCATCGGCTACCGGGCCGAGCGCTTCGACTGTGCGGCCACGAACACGTTCTGGCTCTCCGAACAGCCCGCCGAGCCGAGCAGCGTCGGCTGGGACGCTGCCTATCCCCGCGTGGCGACCTGGGCCCGCCTTCGTGACCGCGACACCGACGATGACCTCCTGTGTCTGAACACGCATCTGGACCATCAGGGGGCTGACGCGCGTGTCGAGGGTATCGAACTGGTGCTTGACCATCTCGACTCTGCCACCCGGGATGCGCCCGCAGTGGTGATGGGTGATTTCAACTGTGTCGTCGGTGAACCGGCCTACGAGCGCGCCGAGGGGCACGAACTCCCGGACGGCCGCCGGCTCGTTGACACCCGCGACACAGCGACCGTCACCCACGGCCCGACGACAAGCCGAACCGACTTCCACGACCTGCTCCCCGAGATGGGTATCGACCACGTGTTCGTCAGCGAGGACGTGGCCGTCGACACCCGAGCGGTCATCGCCGACCGCGACGACGACCACTACGGCTCCGACCACTTGCCCGTCGTGGTCGACTGCGAGCCCTGACCCGGGGGAGAATATTTTGCCGTTGGGGCCCCTATATAGGATTATGTTGCTTATTCGGGGGACGGCAGGCGGGACGGCGCTGACCGGGACGCTGTACGAACCGGGTGAGGAGCCGCCCGAGTTCAAGGGCGCGCCGGACGAGGGGACGCCCTACGTCTGGGTCTGTGACGCTTTTTACGAGGTCGAGAGCGGCGGGCAGGTCCAGTCCATCGGCGACCGCGAGATACGAATCGCCTTCGAATCCCCGATGCCCCGCGGCTTCGAGACGCGCGATGCGGCCATCGACGCGGCCAAGGAACATGTCCGAACGCAGTTCGCCCGGCTCGGCGTCGCCGGCAAGACGGTCGACGTGACGGTACAGCAGGCCGAGACGGCGTAGTCGGAGTGGCCCGTTTTCTGAGTCAGCGAACGACCGGTGAGTTATACGACGATGCCGGGTGAACTACTGCGCGTGGCCGAGGACCCGTCCCCGACTGAGGTGTTTGCCCTCCTCGACGACGAATACGCTCGCGCGCTCCTTGCAGCCACGAGTCACAGACCGATGACAGCAACTGAACTCAGCAACGACTGCGAGATGTCACTCTCGACCGTGTATCGCCGTCTCGACGCGCTTGAGGACTGCGGCCTCGTCGCCGCTCGAACGCAAATCGCGGACGATGGGCACCATGTAGACGTGTACGAGGCACAGATGGACGAACTCACCGTGTGTCTCACCGACGGGACCTTCGATGTCAGCCTTGCCGTCGAGTCAAAGACACACGAGTTCGCCGACGCGCTGGTAGACCTCTGGGAGGGGCTCTGATGGATTTTGCCGGCCTCTCCGCCGAAACGTGGGTCACCGTAAACACTGCGTTCCACCTCGCACAGACGGGGGTCGGACTGCTCATTGCTGCATTGGCGCTCGTCGGCTACCGTCGACAGCGGACCCGCTCCATGCTCGCGCTGGCCGTCGGAATCAGCCTCCTCACCTTCGTCTCGTACCTAGTTACCCTTGGTGCCGTGCAGGTCTTCCCGCGAGTGGTGTTTCCCCTTCCGGGCACTATCACAGAACTCGTCGGGCTCCTCGTCCTCCTGTACGCCATCGTTCTGGCCCGCCGCGGATAGCACGCTTCAGAACGATTCTTCGACGGCTCCCCACCGGATATCGTTGTACTCTCGCTCGCGGTCGGTCTCGAAGGTCCGCTCGATGCGGCGGGTGAGTTCCTCACTGCCTTGCCGGTCGATTTTGGCAAGCTCGTCGGCCTTTCCGATTGCCAGCGGCGGCCCCTGTTCCCGGGCCACGTCGTGGAGGATCTGCCGGGTGAGTTTGGTCCGGCACTCTGGGTCTTTGGTGAACACGTACGGGGCCTCGACGCGGAACACGAGGTCCGAACGCGGGTCGTAGAGGACGAAAAACGTCACCTCGTAGGCCTCGGGGTCGAGCGACCGCTCGATGCCCAGCGCGTCACCGTCGGCGGCCATGATGCCGTCAGTGCCGCCCCGCGAGCGGAACCAGTTCGTCGCAGTGAGACAGTCGGTCTGGCGCTCGCCCTCGTCGTCGCGGCGTTCCAGGATTCGGCGGAAAAAAGCAGTGTCGTTCACCCACGGGGCGTTGGTCTTGCGCCGGAGTGCCCGCGTGAGGGCCTTCGTCGAGGAGTTCTTGATGAACCCGACCATCGGAACGTCCCGCTCGACGAACCGCTCGACGAGGTCGACGTAGTTGTTCACGACCGTCTTGGGCCGGTCGTCCTCCGCGAGCAGGTCGGCCAGTTCGGTGTCGCGGTCGGCCCATCGGAGGACACCGGTCGGGTAGATAGGGCCGTCGAGGATGAACAGGTCCTCGACCACGTCGGCGTTGGTCAGCGCGTGCCGGCTCTCCGCGAGGTACAGCGCCAGTGCGTGGACGACCCGCTGCTCGTAGCGGTCGACCTGTGGCACGTCGAGGACGCGCCGTTTGGCGTAGCCGCGGTCCCCGCCTTGCCACTCGCCGTCGAATCCCAGCGTCGCGTCGTTGGAGTGGACGGCCATGATGATGGTCCGGCCCCGGTGGAGTTCCACGTCTGATGGGACACTGCCCATCGCAGCCTGCGCCACGTCCAGCACCAGTCCATTCTTGAACGTCGTCGGATTGATCGTCCCCGAATCCAGGCCGTGCTGGGTCGGAAACGGCGGGTCTGCCAGCGCGATATCCTCGATAGGGACCTTCCGGCGGCGCTGCTCGTCCAGCGGCTCCAGAATCTTCGTTCCGTCCTGCCACAGCGGGTCGAGAAAGCTGTCCCACACCTCCTCGGCGGCCGCCTCCTGGTCACTCGTCTCGACGGTCTCGCGTACCTGCCCAGCGAGCTTGGCGATTCCGTCGACGTGAACCGGGTCCAGCGTCATGCCCGTGGGTTCGCCGGGACGGGCATAACCCTTTGGTCACCCGCCGATTCGGTGGTTACTCCTTGCCCGACTCCTCGCGGAGCAGACGTTCGATGGCCTCGGCGATTTCCTCGTAGGACTGCATCGTCAGGCCGTCCGTGGTGATGAGCACGCCCTGACGTTCGGTCGTCGCCCGCACGAGGTAGCCGTTGGAGAACGCGCGCACGGTGAAGCGATAGTCGCCCAGCTCGGACTCTTGGTATGCGTTTTTTGTCTGCTTGTACCCCTGCCATTCGTGGCCGACGAAGTCGTTGAGGTCGGCGTCCTGTTCGAGGTCGTCCCGCAGGTAGAGCTGCTCGAAGTTCGCACGTGTGAAATACGTCACCGAGCGCAGCGAGTCGCCCGTCGCCGTCCGGGCTGTCGTAACGATTGCGTCGGCCAGATCCTCCGAGAGAATATTTCGAGTCATGCCCGACCGAAGGCGGGCCACCCTCTTAATTTCAGGGTTCCAGATACCGACAACGATAGCGGGGCGGAGGCGGGGGGATAGCCCCACCAGCACCGCCGAATTTCGCATTATCGACCGTCACGTTCGGGACTGACCGACAGTGTATTAGGCCGGTCGCGTGACCCACTGGATATGGACGCCGGACTCATCATCTTGGACGGGTGGGGCCTGAATCCGGACGACGATGTCCGGAATGCCGTCGCCGCCGCCGACACGCCGAACTTCGACCGCTACCGAGACGCGGGCGCAGCGTCGACGCTTACCACCCACGGCCGCCGGGTCGGTCTCCCGGAGGGCCAGATGGGCAACTCAGAGGTCGGCCACCTCAACATCGGGGCCGGCCGCGTCGTCAAGCAGGACTCTGCTCGCGTCAGCGACAGTATCGCCCGCTCGCGGGGCGAAGCCCCGCCCGATGACGACGCACAGGACCCGCCGTTCTTCGAGAACGAAACGATTCTATCGGCCTTCGAGCACGCCGAGGCGCACGGCGGCCGGGTTCAGTTCATGGGCCTCGTGTCGGACGGTGGCGTCCACTCGTATCAGGACCACCTGCACGCACTCATCGAACTCGCCGGCGAGCGCGGGACTGACGCTGTCTCACACGCCTTCACCGATGGCCGGGATACCTCGCCGACCGGCGGCGAGGACTACCTCGCCGACCTCGAAGCCCACGTCGAGGAACACGGGACCGGCCACGTCGCCACCGTCTGCGGACGCTACTATGCGATGGACCGCGACCAGAACTGGGAACGGACCCGCCGGGCCTACGACGCCATCGTTCACCGAGAGGGCGACCACCACGCCGATGAGGCCGTCACGGCCGCCACGGAGTCGTACGCCCGCGACACCACTGACGAGTTCATCGAACCCACGACTGTCGGTGACCACGCCGGCCTCGAAGCCGGCGACGCGGTCGTCTTCTTCAATTTCCGGTCGGACCGCGCCCGACAGCTCACCCGGATGCTCGGCGATATCCGACCCGAAGACTGGGGGGCCGACACCGAGCCACCGGACACCCGGCTGGTGACGATGACGCAATACGACGAGACGTTCGACCTGCCGGTCGCCTTCCCGCCGAACCAGCCCGAGGACGTACTCGGCGAGGTGCTTTCCGAAGCCGGGAAGACACAGATTCGACTGGCCGAGACGGAGAAGTACCCCCACGTCACCTACTTCCTCAACGGCGGCCGTGAGGTCGCGTTCGACGGCGAGAGCCGCGAAATCGTCGATAGCCCTGACGTGGCGACCTACGACCTCCAGCCAGAGATGAGCGCGCCGGAACTGGCCGACACCGCTATCGAGTTCATCGAGACTGAGGACCCCAGCGCGATGGTCCTGAACTTCGCCAACCCCGATATGGTCGGCCACACCGGCGACTTCGACGCGGCGGTGACCGCCGTCGAAGCCGTTGACGAACAGCTCGGGCGACTGGTCGAGACAATTGGGGCTGCTGGCGGTCACGCACTCATCTGTGCCGACCACGGGAACGCCGACGATATGGGCACGGAAGACGACCCGCACACGGCCCACACGACCAACCCCGTCCCGTTCATCTACCTCTCTCCCGACGGAACTGCCGGCGGTCGGACTGCCCGTGACGGCGGGACGCTGGCCGACCTCGCGCCGACGATGCTCACGCTCATGGGTATCGACCGGCCGGACGCGATGACCGGCACGCCGCTGGTCGAGTAGCGGGCGACGCAACCACGCTATTTTTCGAGCAGCGAAAGGTACACCGGCGACACGCGGTCAGTTGTGTACGTCTCGGTTCCGCGCTTGACGATTCGGCGGTCATCGGACTGCATTGCCGTGGCGTCGACGACAAACACGACGGGGTCGGCGGCGTGGCGACGCCCCACCTCCCGGGCCGCCGCGGCGGATTCGGAAAGGTGGACCGTCTGGCGGCTCATCGGCTTCAGTCCCGCCTCGCGTATCGAATCGACGTTCCGCGGGGCGGTCCCGTGGTACAGCGTCGCCGGAACGGGGTCATCGGTCCCGTCGAGGGTCACGTCAACGGAATGCCCGTATGCCGCGCGAACACGGCCGCCAGCGGTCGCAATTCCTGCTTCATTGCCGACGCTCGTCCGCTCGAATCGCCCTTTCGGGTCCGTGGCGATGACGCCGGCCAGTGCCGCAGCATCAGCCCAGTCGTACTGTCGCTCGACTGCGACACGGAGGGCATCGAAGCCCGTCCACCCCGCTTTGTCTACCTCGATGCCTGCGTCTTCGGGAAAATGTCTGAGCGCGCCCGAGACGAACTTCGAGAGCTGTCGTCGCCGTGCGCCGTCGAGAATGTGGGTCCCAGCTCCGTCACAAACCGGGCACGTGTCGCCCTCGAAGAAGCCGTCTTCGGGACAGCGGCGGACCGCGTCTGGCATAGTCGAGAATGAGCCACGACCATACAAAAGCGTCACGCGGACGTGCCAGTTTTCTGCGACACAGACACCTGTTCCAGCCGGTTTCACCGGCGGCCACGGCAGCGCTGCTGGCAAGGCGGCCTGCAACTGCAGGTGACGGTGCCGGGTAGCTTCAAGTAGATACAGTCATCAGTGGGCCATAGCGAGATGCCGTCCCCAACAGACCTCGAACTCGGCGGTGAGCGGTCCGACGTGTACCGGTTTGTGGAACGGAACGGCCCTGTCGCGCCCGCCGAGGTGGCCGAAGCTATCAGTGTCGACCCCGAGCGGTTCCAGCACCACGTCTCCATTCTCAAACGGGACGACCTCATCGAGGCCACCGAGGACGGGAAGCTCACCGTGGCACTTCATGGCGGTGAGACGGCCGAACACTACGAAGCCGGCGTTAGCTACGAGATACGCCCGTCCCGGCCGTCGGACCTCTCCGGCGTCGTCGGCACGATACGCGACGTGACCAGTGAAGCGCCGTATATTATCGCGGCCGGCGTCGCGGAGCAACTGGCCTACGAGGACACGCTCGTCCGGTGGGGTCCCAACCGCTGTCGCGTCGTGTTCGTCGCCACGGTGGACGACGATGTTGTCGGCTGGGTCCACGTCGCCATGTCCGAAGTGGACGAACTCGCGTCGACGGCCGAACTCACGCTCGGCGTGATGGAGACGTACCGACGCCATGGTATCGGCAGTCACCTGCTTCACCGCGGGGTCGAATGGGCCGCAAGCCGTGGCTGTCGGAAGGTGTACAACAGCCTGCCGGCGACGAACGAGCGAGCAATCGACTTTCTGAAGGCGGTCGGCTGGGCGACTGAGGCTGTCCGCACTGACCACTACGAAATTCGGGGCGAACTGGTCGACGAGGTGATGCTGGCCCGCCAACTGGACTGAGACGGACTGTATAGCGTCCCACCGCGTGGTGAATAGCGACCCCCGAGCCAGCGCCCTGTGGCTTTATGATTATCTACCGACAAGTGCTGGCATGACATTTGAGCAACTAGAAGAGTACGGGATGCTCCAGATGGACAGCGGGGATATCGAAAAGACGCTCGAACGCAAGAGTATCGGCGTGCTCGGCGTCCCAACCGACTCCGCGCCGCTATTGCGCCCGCTCAGTTTCTGGTACGACGGCGAGTCTGCGCTCTATTTCGTCTACGTTCTCGGTAGCGACAGCCGGAAGGTGACGGTGAGCGACCAGGCAGACGTTGCCCGGTTCCTCATTTATGATATCGAGACGACGTTCAACTGGCGCAGCGTCCTGCTGACGGGGACCATCGAGCGAGTCCCTGACGACGAACGCAGGGCAATCGAAGACCAGATTGACACTTCATGGAAGCCTGACGTGTTCGAGCGGGCGGCCGAGACGGAGGCCACAGCGCTGTACCGGTTCCAAATCGATGACCGGGCCGGTATCAAGCAACTCGAACTCCCGCCCGAACTCAGGTCTGAATCCTCGTCGAGTCGGCCGGAGTAACCGGGACTCAGCCCGTTCGGAAGGAGAAATCCAGCGTCGGCGCGGAGTGGGTCAGCGACCCCATCGAGATGATGTCCACACCTGTCTCGGCGTAGGCCGGCACGTCCGCGACGGTGATACCGCCACTGGCTTCGGTGAGCGCATCGGCATCTGACGCCGCTACGAGGTCGACAGCCCGCTCGGTCTCGCCGGGGGACATATTATCCAGCAAGACGATGTCTGCGCCGGCTTCCGCGGCCCGCGTCGCGTCCTCCGGGGCTTCGACTTCGACGTCGAGTTTTGTTGCGAAGGAGACTCGCTCGCGGAAGTGCTCAATAGCGTCAACGAGGCCCATTTCGGCGATGTGGTTGTCCTTGACCATCACCATGTGTGAGAGGTCGAGCCGGTGGGTGTCGCCGCCGCCAGCCGCCACCGCTCGCTTTTCGATGCCGCGCAGTCCGGGGGTTGTCTTTCGGGTGCCGGCGATACAGGGTGTGGAATCTGTCGTAGAGGATTCCGCCGCGTCGACGGCGGCACGGGTCTTCGTCGCCACGCCTGAAGCGTGACCTGTGATGTTCACGGCGACGCGCTCGCCGCGGAGCACCGACTGCGCGGGGCCGTCGACGCGAAGCACTACGTCGCCAGCGTCGATGGCGGACCCGGAGTCGACCGATGTCTCCACCGCGCAGTCCAGATACTCGAACACCGCGGTGGCGGCGTCGAGGCCCGCCACCACGCCGGACGCTTTCGCTACCAGACGGCCCTCGGTCGTCCCGGGTACATCGTTGGTCACGTCGTGGTGGCCCACGTCCTCGCGGAGCCACCGCTCGATGTCACTGTCGGTAAGCATCAGTCGGCCGTGGACTCCGGCGGCTCCTCGCTCGCGTCCACGAGATTGTGCGTGCCGACGCTCTCCTCGTTTTCGGCGGCGTGGCGCGCGATCAACAGGGCGGTGACGCTCGCGTGGCGGAGTTCGTACAGCGAGCGGCTGGTTCGGGTACGGACGTAGGCATCCACTTCGCCCTTGAGCCGGCGGAGGACGGCCATCGCGCGCTGGAGGTCCGCGGGGTCGCGCTCGACGCCGACGTTCTCGGCCATCACGCGGGTCAGCCGCTGGAACTTGTCGCGGGCAAACCGCTCTGGCAGGTCCGGGTCCCGTTCGAGCAGTTCCGGCGCTTCGATTGGCTCCGGGTCGGCCCCGGCAGCGTCTTTGCCGGCCCGCAAGCCCCAGACCAGTCCCTCAAGCAGGGACGTGCTGGCGAGGCGGTTCGCACCGTGGACGCCGGTCCGGGAGCACTCGCCGACGGCGTACAGTCGGTCCAGCGTCGTCCGGCCGCGGTCGTCGACGTTGATGCCGCCACAGAGGAAGTGCTCGGCGGGCGCGACCGGGATGCCGTCTTCCCAGTCGACACCGTGTTCCGTACAGCGCTCGGCGAGGTTCGGGAACTCCTCGTCGAAGTCGAGCGGCGAGACATCGAGCGTCACTTCGCCCGTCGCCTCCCGCTCGGCTTTGACTGCCCGGGCCACCACGTCGCGGGGCGCGAGTTCGGCGTCAGCGTGGTAGTCGGGCATGAACCGCTCATTGTCGCCGTTCCGTAGCAGGCCGCCCTCACCGCGGACGGCTTCGCTGACGAGGAACGCGACATCGCCCGCTCCGGCGGTTCCACCGCCTCCGTCCGAGCCACGGGGTGGCTCGCTATCGAGCGTACAGGCCGTGGGGTGGAACTGCACGTACTCCATATCCTCGACCTCGGCTCCGGCGAGCGCGGCCATGCCGATGCCGTCACCGGTCGTGTTGTCGGGGTTCGTCGTCCGCGGGTAGAGGTCGCCGATGCCGCCGGTCGCCAGCACGACGCTGCCGGCGAAGTACGGGTCGACCTCGCCGTCGGATTCGAGCATCGCGCCGTGGACCCGCCCCTCGTGACGGATGAGTTCGAGCGCGGCGGTGTCGTCCAGAATCTCCACGCCGTCGTGGTCGTCGATGTAGTTCAGGAACGGGACGTGAATGTGCTTGCCCGTCGAGGCGTCCACGTGGAGGATGCGGTCTTCGCTGTGGGCGGCCTCGCGGGTGAAGTCGTGGCCCGAGCCGTTCTGGTCGAACTCGACGTCCAAGGTCTCAAGCAGCACGTCCTCGACGGCCTCGTTGGCATTCTCGACCAGCACATCGACGGCGTCGGGGTCGGCGGTGCCGTCGGAGGCGGCCATGATGTCGTCTTTGAATTCTTCGGGCGTATCTCGGGAGATGGCGATGCCGCCCTGTGCCCACCAGGAGGAGGAGCCTTCCGGGCGGGTCGCCTTCGTGGCAAGCGTCACGTCGTCGCCTTCGCGGGCCGCAGCGAGCGCTGCCGCCAGTCCGGCGATACCGGAACCGATGACCAGCACATCCGTCGTAATCGGGTCGTCCGTCATGGTCAGATCTCCAGCATTCGGTCCATCGCGACCTGTGCCAGTTCCTTCTCCTCGGGCGCGACTTCGATGACGTTGCGCTCGCGGCCCTCGACCAGTTCCTCAAGCACCCACGCGAGGTAGTTCGGGTCGATCTGGCGCATGGCGTTGCAGTCCATGCAGGCGTCGCCACACAGCGGGACGACATTCACGTCGGGATGCCACCGCTGGAGGTGGTGCGTGAGGTGAATCTCCGTGCCGATGGCCCACGTCTCGCCGGGGTCGGCCTCGGCGACGGACTCACAGATAGTCGACGTGGAGCCGGCCACGTCGGCGGCCTCGACGACCTCGCGGCGACACTCGGGGTGGACGATGACGTTCGCGTCGGGGTAGTCCTCGCGGATGGACTCGATGTGGTGCTCTCGGAACCGCTCGTGGACCTGGCAGTACCCCTCCCAGAGGATGACGTCGTTTTCGACGGCGTCAGCGGCGTCGGTCCCCTCGGCGTCCCAGGGATCCCACTCGACGGTTTCGTCGGCCATGCCGAGCCGGTGTGCCGTGTTTTCACCGAGGTGTTTGTCGGGCAAGAACAGCACCTTGTCGCCCTTCTCGAAGGCGTACTCGAAGGCCTTGTGCGCGTTCGAGGAGGTACAGACCAGGCCGCCCTGCTCGGCGCAGAAGGCCTTCAGGTCGGCGTAGCTGTTCATGTACGTGATTGGGATGATTTCCTCGTCGTCGTCGAGCGCCGCGGTCAGTTCGGCCCACGCGGCGTCGACCTGCAGCGCCTCGGCCATGCCGGCCATCGGGCAGGAGGCCTCCATCGACGGGAGAATCACGGACTGGTCGTCGTCCGTGATGATGTCTGCGGATTCGGCCATGAACGTCACGCCGCCGAAAATCACGTAGTCGGCGTCGGACTGGGCGGCTTCTTTCGAGAGCTGGTAGGAGTCGCCGATGAAGTCGGCGTGTTCGACAATCTCCTGTCGCTGGTAGTTGTGGCCGAGGATGACCACATCATCGCCAAGCTCGGCGAGCGCGCTCTCGATGCGTTCGGTCCGCTCGTCCGCATCGAGGTCCCGGTACGACGGCGGGAGCTGCTCGAGGTTGTCATACTTGAAGAGGCTAAGATCCGTCTCGAACGCGGCGGTTTCCATTTCGGGCACGTTGTATCCACCTGTGGGTACTCACACTTCGTAACTACTCCGTGAAAAGATTTTATCTTCAAAGAAGCTAGTTGGTGGCGGAGAAAATTGTGTATCCAATATCGGTGGACACTATACTTTTGTTTCCGTGGTTGGTGACCGCTCTGGTTTTATATCCGGCTTTGGCGACTTATCCGGTTCTATATCCCGTATTGCTGAATCAAGTTGTTTGTTACCGAACAACAAGAACCGCGGCGCTTCGATACCGCCCTTTGTTTGATTCAGTCCCCGGAGTCGAATACGATGCCCCCGGCGCTGACGGTCATTGTGACGTCTATGTCCGAAATCTTCCCGTTCGGTACTTCCCACGGCGAGGCCGATAGCACAGCGAAATCCGCGACCGACCCCGGTGTGACTGTGCCCATCCGGTCCTCGTCGAAGCCCGCATAGGCAGCACCGCTGGTGTACGCCCGGAGCGCCTTGCCGACTGTCAGTCGCTGGCTCGGCTCCGGCGCGGTAACGGCCTGCTGAACACCATACAGCGGGGAAAGTGGCATACAGTCGCTCCCGAAGGCCAGTTGTGCGCCGGCATCCACGAGGTCGCGGAACCGGTTCGTCAGCGCGCGGCGCTCGCCGAGTCGCTCGTCGTACAGGCCGCCCGGCACCGCCCAGCGGTGGAAATTCGGCTGGGCCGAAACGACCAGCGGCGACGCCGCCAGTCGCTCCACCAGATCGCCCGTGAGCACCTCGGTGTGTTCGACGCGGTGGCGCTCGTCCGCGGCGTCGATTGATTCGATAGCCGAAAGCAGCGCGTCGATAGCCGCGTCGCCGATGGCGTGGGCGGCGAACTGGAGGCCCGCGTCGTCCACCGCTGACACGAGTTCCCGGAGGGCATCTGGGTCCGTTCGCCACTCGCCGACGCTGTCGCTGTCGGCGTAGGGGTCCCGGAGCCGCGCGGTTCCGGCCCCGAGCGACCCGTCGATGTACGCCTTGATAGCGCCCGTTTGCACTCGGTCGCTCCCGTGGTTCGTCACTAAGCCGAGTTCCCGTATGGCGTCGAGGTGGTCTACCCAGTAGTTGAGCCGAATCCGCAGGGAGAGGGCGTCCTCGGTGTCTAGATCGCGGTACACCCGCGGGGCGTGAGACTGCCGTACCATGTCGTGGACGGCAGTGATTCCCTCAGAGAGAGCCACCTCCTGTGCGGCCAGCAGGTACTCTCGGGTCTGCGTGTAGTCGGGCGCGATAGCGTCGAAGACGGCCTCGGCGGCTTCCTCGACGAGCACGCCGGTCGGCGCTCCGTCCTCGGTCCGAACGCCGTCGCCGGGCAAGTCCAGTACGTCCAGCGCGGCGTGGTTTACCGACACCGTGTGGATATCCTCGCGCGCGGCCGCGACCGGGCGATCAGCGCTCACCCGGTCCAGCGTCGCCGCTTGCAGCAAGTCTCCGTCCCAGTCGCTCTCGTCGTAGCCAAATCCCAGAATCCAGCCCTCGCCGTCGTCGGCCGCCAGCAGCCGGTCGATGCAGTTGTCCGGGCCGTCTGCCCCGGCGAGGTCGGCTTCGACCGTACGCCGGCCGACGATGTCAAGATGCGTGTGGGCGTCGACGAAGCCGGGCAACAGCACGCCACCGCGACAATCGACGGTCTCAGCACCCGCTGTCAAGAGTTCGTCCGGGTCACCGACGGCGGTAACCGTGCCGTCCGTCACTGCAACCGCGGACGCCGGGTCGTCGCCGGATAGCGGCCGTACCTCACAGTTCGTGAATACGCGGTCGACCATACAGACTCCGGGCGCGGCGACTGCAAAACGCTTGGCCTGCCAAGAGCAACTGTTAGGAGTCCCGAAGCCACACCGGTCAGTATGACCGACTCCGACGTCGTCGCGCTCGCAGAGCGCGTTCGTGACGGTGAGTTGCGGCTCTACGAACTGGAAGACCACGCCGAGCCCGACGTTGCGGCGGCGGCCCGCAGACACCTGCTGGCCGAGGAGACCGACACGGACCTCTCTGCGGTCGGCGACTACACGTTCGACGCCGCCGACGCCGAGAGCAACATTGAAAACATGGTCGGCGCGGCACAGGTCCCGATGGGTGTTGTCGGCCCGCTGCCCGTCGACGGCGGGGCCGCCGAGGGTGACCACCACCTCCCGCTGGCGACCAGCGAGGGCGCGCTGCTGGCCTCGGTTAACCGCGGCGTCTCGACCATCCGCAACGCCGGCGGCGCGACCGCCCGCGTCCTCAAATCCGGAATGACCCGCGCGCCGGTGTTCCGCGTCGAGGACGTGGCTGAGGCGGGCGAGGTGTCGGCCTGGGTCCGCGAACACGTCGATGTCCTCGCCGACGCCGCCGAATCAACGACGAGCCACGGCGAGCTACAGGACGTGACACCCTACGTCGTCGGCGACAGCGTCTTCCTGCGCTTCTCTTACGACACCAAAGACGCGATGGGGATGAACATGGCGACCATCGCAACAGAGGCGGCCTGCGATGTCGTCGAGACCGAGACGCCGGCCGACCTCGTGGCGCTCTCGGGCAACCTCTGTTCGGATAAGAAGCCCGCTGCCATCAACGCCGTCGAGGGGCGTGGCCGCACCGTCGCCGCGGACGTGTTGATTCCCCATGAGCAGGTCGAGGACCGACTCGATACGACCTCCGACGCCATCGTCGAGGCCAACACCCGAAAGAACCTCGTCGGCTCCGCAAAGGCCGGTGCGTTAGGATTCAACGCTCACGCCGCCAACGTCGTCGCCGCCGCCTTCCTCGCGCTCGGGCAGGATATGGCACAGGTCGTCGAAGGGAGCAACGCTATCACGACGGTCGACGCCCGCGAGGACGGCCTGTACGCCTCGGTCACCATCGCATCGCTGGAGGTCGGGACCGTCGGCGGCGGGACGGGCCTGCCAACCCAGTCCGAAGCGCTGGACGTGCTGGGGTACAGCGGTGGCGGCGACCCCGCCGGGAGCAACGCCGACGCGCTCGCCGAAGTTATTGCCGCCGGCGCGCTGGCCGGCGAACTCTCTTTGCTTGCGGCGCTGTCCTCGCGCCACCTCTCCTCGGCGCACGCTGACCTCGGGCGGTAGTCCCGGCTTCGGGGCGGTCTGTCATCACTGCCGGCTCTGACTCACCAGAAAGCCGGCACCCGCAACGAGCACGACGACGCCGGCGAGCAGGAGTGCTTCCTCGCCCAACAACGGACCGAGCACGAGCAGCGCCCACGCGACGGCGAAGACACCGTGTGCGATGGCGAACAGCCGGCGGCCCCGGCGAGCGAACACGACCGTGCCCAGCGCGAACCCGAGCGTGAGAACGACCGCCGAGAGCGCAACCGTGCTCACCCGCAACGAGCCGACTGCGACGGGTTCGACGACTGGCGTGAGCAAGAACAGCAGTCCCGAGAGACCGACGAGCGTCCCGACTGCGACCGGTCCGGGCTCGAAATCCAGTGTTGCGGTCATAGCAGCCGGTAGTGCCCCCGACTCTCCGATGCCTCGCCGGCACGAACCAGCTTTTTCAACGCCTTCCGGGTGTACGACGCCGGGACGCCACGCTCCTCGGCGTAGCCCACGATATCGTCTTCGGTCGGCTCGTCCAGTGCCCGCAACGCGTTCGTGACCGTCTCCTTACGGCTCGACCCGCCCGTCGCTCCCTGTTCGGCGCGGTCGGCAGCCGCCGACACGGCGTCGGTGTCCACCCCCGAATCTTCGAGATACGTCTTGTCGTCCACGCCCGCGTCGTCGACCTGCCGCTCCATCTCGGCGTAGGAGTCCAACTCCGCGAAGGCGTCGCCCTCCCCTTGGCGGTTCGCAAGCATCGACGCCCGAACCTCTCGGGCGTGGGCCTCGTCGTCTGTCTCGACGAACTTCCGACGCTTCTCGTGTTTGCGGCGCGTGCCACACCGCGGGCACTGGGTCGTCTCCGGTCGCCCCTCGGTGACCCACAGCGCGCTGCACTCACTACACCCGACGACCGCATACATACCTCTCCGTCAGGGCCGGACGGTACTGAATCCACCGACGTCCGATGCCGGGGGACGAAGGATTAGGTGCGGCGGACATGACATAGCTGAGCATGGAAGAAGTACCACAGGCGGCCTGTGAGACAGTCGAAGCAGTCGACGGCGTGCACCTGACACAGATGGCCGTCGGAGAGGAGATGAGCGTCCAGCAGTTTCATATCGAACCCGGCGCGGCCGTCCCGGAGCACAGCCACCGCCACGAGCAGGTCGGCTACGTTGTGAAGGGAACTTTTACCTTCCACGTTAACGGCGAGGAGTACGTCATTGGTCCCGGTGACTCCTACGTGGTCCCGAGCGAGGAACCACACGAGGCGCGCAACGACGGCGAGGAGCCGGTCCGTGGTATCGACGTATTTAGTCCGCCGAGGCCGAATCCGGACTGGCAGGACTAACCACAACTGTTTGAGCCCTCCAGCTGTATGGTAACCAATGACGCGAGCAGTGGTTGCTATCGTGACGCTCGCGCTCGTACTCGCCGGCTGTTCTGGGTTCGTCCAGCAAGACAGTCCCGAGACGGTCACGCCGGCAGCGGTGCCGACCGACGGGGTCGGGTATCCGCCGGGCGTGAGCGACGACGCAGTGGTTCCGTCAACGCTGGCCAGCACCCACGAGCGGACGCTTGCGACGACGAATTACACGCTGGTCACTCGCCAGTGGGTCACTGACAGCAACGGGACAGTACTCCGGCGGTCCAACCACACCCGCTACGTCGCGGTGAACAAGACGACGTACGCAGGTCGGTTCCGCCAGAACGGCACGGAGTTGAACACGTTCACCACCCGCATTGACTACTGGACTAACGGTTCCATCGTTGCGGCCCAGTACGACGAGCGAGTGAACCGCCGCAGCCAAGTCAAGTGGTCTGTCCGCGACGACGGCCCGGTCTCGGACCTCTCGGAGCGCCGGACGATACGTGGCGTCGGAGAAGCCGTCGCTCTCTCCGTTGCAGACCGAAGTGACAGCGGCGTCGTCCTCGTCGGCACCCGCTTTCGGAACCCTGACAGACTCAACACACCGCTGTTCGTGAGCGACCCCCGCAACGTCTCCGTCCGACTTCGCGTCAATCACGATGGCACCGTTTCGGCGTTTCGGCTGGCCTTCGATGCTAAACGGAGCGACCGACAGGTTCGTGTCTCCCAAGAGATGCGGCTCCGACACATCGGGTCGACGACAGTGAGACAGCCGGAGTGGGTCGAAAATACAACTCAGCGGTCGCTTCAGGACTAAGAGTCTGCCTGCAGCGAACACTCAGGCGCTGCCGAGCGCGGGAAACACTCGCCGCGATGCGAGGGTATAGCCGGCGTACAGGAGGACCAGGCCCATGTACACCTCCCAGGTAGCGAACGCGGAGACGCCGCCGGACAGGTCGGCGAGAGCGGCCTGTTCGGTGAGTGCCCCGCCAACGGTTAGCCCAGCTGCGAGTAGCGTCGAGAGCAGGAGTTCAAGTAGCTCTGGAACCGATTCTGAGACCATGTGTGCCCAGATATCATTCCGAACGCATTTGTAGCTCTTTCGATCCGAGAGAGCTTAGTAGGTCCACGAGGACGGACCTGTATGAGTCAAAACTGGAACGCGGACTACGCGACACTCGCGAAGCGCGGGTTCATGCTCGGGGCAGGGCTGTTCCTCCTCGGCATCGCGGGCGAAGTCGCCGGAAGCGCCGTTCTCGGGACGCTCCCCGCCTGGGGCGACACCCTGCTAGTCGACATGGAAATGCTCGGTATTCTCGTCGGACTTCTCTCGCCGCTCGTGTTTGGCGTAGTTATGCCGCTGACCGAGTAACGCTTCTCGGACGGCTGTGCTGCATAAGAAACGCAACTCCCGAGAGATAGCGCTGTTCTCCAAATGATACTCGCCTGTGTCGTCACTTTCGGGCTGTAACGCGCACTAAAAATGTAGAGTTCGGGTGGTCAGCGCGATTCGCTTATGCGAGCTTCTCGATGTTCTGGCGGCTTTGCCGCCAGAGCCCAGAAACTTGCTTATGCAAGTTTCTCGATGTTTTCGACGACCTTCTCGGCGAACTCGCTGGTGGCGAGCTTCGTACCGCCTTCGATCTGGCGTTCGAGGTCGTAGGTGACGTTGCCAGAGGAGATGGTCTCCTCGACGGCGTCACGAACGAGCTGGCCGGCGTCCTTCCAGGCCATGTATTCGAGCATGAGGCGGCCGGAGAGGATCATTGCGGTCGGGTTGACCTTGTCCTCGCCGGCGTACTTCGGCGCGGAGCCGTGGACCGGCTCTGCGAGACAGCGGGCCGAACCGAAGTTCGCACCGGGGGCGATGCCGAGGCCGCCGATCTGTGCGCCGGCAGCGTCGGACATGTAGTCCCCGTTGAGGTTCATCGTCGCGATGACGTCGTACTCGTCGGTACGGGTCAGGAGCTGCTGGAGCATGTTGTCGGCGATGCGGTCGTTAACGACCAGTGAGTCCTCGGGCGCCTCGCCGTCGTACTCGTCCCACAGCTCGTCCTCGGTGATGACGTGCTCGCCGTACTCCTCTTCGGCGACCTCGTAGCCCCAGTCACGGAAGGCTCCCTCAGTGAACTTCATGATATTGCCCTTGTGGACCAGCGTGACGCTGTCGCGGTCCTCTTCGAGGGCGTAGTCGATGGCCTCACGGACGAGGCGCTTGGTCCCGAACTCGGTGATCGGCTTGACGCCGATGCCGACCGGGCCGTCGTGGATGGTCTCGTCGAAGTTCATCTCGTCCTCGACGAACTCCTTGACCTCCTCGACTTCGTCGGTGCCGGCCTCCCACTCGATGCCGGCGTAGACGTCCTCGGTGTTCTCCCGGAAGGTGACCATGTCCATCTCCTCGGGGTCTTTGACCGGTGACGGGACGCCCTCGATGTGATAGGTCGGGCGAACGTTCGCGTAGAGGTCGAGCGTCTTGCGAAGTGCGACGTTCAGCGAGCGGAAGCCAGCGCCGACCGGTGTCGTTAGCGGGCCCTTGATAGCGACGTTGAACTCTTTGATGGCTTCGACGGTGTCATCAGGGAGGTTCTCGTCGTACTTGTCTCGGGCGGACTGGCCGGCGTAGATGCGCATCCAAGAGATGTCACGACCGGTTGCGTTCGCCGCGGCTTCGAGCACTTTCTGTGCGGCCGGACCCACGTCGGTCCCGATACCGTCCCCGTGGATGATAGGGATAATCGGGTTTTCCGGAACGTCGAGTTCGTCGTCCTCCGTGACCTGAATCTGCTGTCCCTCGTCGGGAACCTCCACTTTGTCGTAATCGTAGCCCATATTCCGCCAATTGACAGTCGCCCCTAAAGGCGTGCCGCTTTCCCTCAGACGTGGTAACACAGTGCGTAAAGAAAGGGCACGACCGCACGCCAGCACGTCACTATCGCAATGGTCGGAGGTGATATGCCTTTCGTGTGTCAACGGGTCCGCATGCACGTCATCGTCCACGGCGGCGCGGGCAGTCCACCAGAGTCACCGGCCACCCGACAAAAAACGCTTACCGATGCCGCTGAACAGGCAACGGAGGCGGCGCGTCCGATGGGCGCGGTGCTGGCCGCGCTTCGGCCACTTGAATCAGACCCAGCATTCAATGCCGGCGTCGGTGGGGCAATCCAGAGCGACGGCGAAGTCCGGACTGACGCTGGACTGATGACCGACGACGGCGGGGTCGGAGCGGCGTGTGCAATGTCTGGCGTTGTACACGCCGCGGATGTAGCCCATACTGTGGCAACTGAGACGCCACACGTCCTCCTTGCCGGCGACGAGGCCGTTGAGTTCGCGGCTGGCACAGGTGTCGAAACCGGCCGGGACCTCACGACTGCAGAGACGCGACAGCGATACGAGCGCGCGGACCCGCCCGACGGTGGCCCCGCTGACCACCTCGACTGGGTCCGTGAGCATTTCAGCGGCACTGACACCGTCGGCGCGGTTGCGACCGACGGGGACCGGCTCGCCGCGGCGACGTCGACCGCCGGGCGCTGGTACGCGCTGGCCGGTCGAGTCGGCGATGTGCCACAGGTCGGGGCCGGCTTCTACGCGGACGGCCGCGGTGGTGCGAGCGCGACCGGCGAAGGGGAGGCTATCGCCCGGTTCGGGGTGGCTCGCCGCGCTGTCGAACTACTGGACACGTACGGCCCGAAACAGGCCGCCGAAGAAGCCATCGCCGAGTTCGAGGACGCGACCGGTGGACGTGCCGGCGTCATCGTTCTCGACCATGCCGGCCATACCGGGGCCGAACGGAACACCGCCGCAATGCAGACCGCGACGAAATAGCAGAGGGAAACCCCTTTGCCCGCCACCGACTAACCGGCGTGCATGACTGACGTGGACTTCGATTCCGAGCAGTACGAGAAATGCCGCGAAGCGGGCGAAATTCTAGCACAGGTACGCGACGAGGCGGCCGAACGCGTTGAGGTGGGCGTCTCTCACCTCGAAGTCGCCCAGTGGGCCGAGGACAAGATCCGGGAACTGGGCGGCAAGCCAGCGTTCCCGGTGAACATCTCTATCGACGAGGAGGCCGCTCACGCTACTCCCGAGCGCGACGACGACGCGACGTTCGGCGAAGAGATGGTCAACCTCGACATCGGCGTCCACGTCGATGGGTGGCTCGCCGACACCGCCGTGACGGTCGACCTCTCCGGGCAGGACGAACTCGCCAAAGCCCCCGAAGAGGCCTTGGACGCCGCGCTGGACGTTGCCGGCCCGGGTGTTGATGTGGGCCAGATCGGCGCAGCCGTCGAGGAGGTCATCGAAGGGTACGGCTACAACCCCGTCGTGAATCTCACCGGCCACGGACTCGGTCACTGGGAACAGCACACGTCGCCGAACATCCCGAACCGCGAAGTGGCACAGGGTGCGACGCTCGACGTGGGTGACGTGGTCGCTATCGAGCCGTTCGCCACCGACGGCCGCGGCAAAGTGCAGGAAGGGGCTGACGAGGAGATTTTCGCCCTCGAACGGGAAGGATCAGTCCGGAACCGGCAGGCCCGACAGGTCCTCGAACAGATCACCGATGAGTACCGCACGCTGCCGTTTGCCGCACGCTGGCTCGACTCGCCGCGAGCGGAGATGGCGCTTCGCCGCCTGAAACAGCAGGACATTGTCCACGGCTACCCGGTACTCAAAGAGCAGGACGGCGCGTACGTCAGCCAGAAGGAGCACACCGTCATCATCACTGAGGACGGCTGTGAAGTAACGACGCGCTCTCGGTAGCGCGACACCGACTTCGAACCCGCCCGGTGATACCGGACTACTGTTTTCGAGTCCCGTCAGCCGCATCACTATGTGGTTCGTGTGAAAGGGTGGGGTGGGGGTGTGTAGCCACGCAGTCGGAGACCGCGTGGCGTACGGAAAGGGTGGGGTGGGGGGTGTGTGGCCACGCAGTCAGAGACCGCGTGGCGTACGGAAAGGGTGGGGTGGGGGGTGTGGGATGGTTAAGCGTTGTTCATCCGTGTCGACGTGGTTGTCCCACAGATTTGACACTCGCTAACCCGATACGGCTCTCGGGAAAACGCCGCGTTTTCGCGTTTATCGGATTCTGTCTGTATCTGGACACGCACGGCGTGCGGTGTCTCACGGTCACACGTCGAACAGTGTTCGGCCATGTCAACGCCGTCGTTTATCGCTGCCATCCCGTCTGATACAAGCCGGGTAGAGAGTATAAAAACCACCATCAGTTCTGGTCCGTTTAGCACTGTTTATCGCCAGACGGCAGTCGATTTCTTCCGAAGGAGAGCTTAGGTGCGCCGAGAATGTTTAAAAGCCCTCCTGAGCCCACAAAACCCGGTCAGCTTGCGTGAACGGCCAACACTTTTATATACTACATTCGCGGTATCGGTCATGTCGTTTTTGCTGGTGGGTCGACAACTGGCGGTATGGACAAGGTGTTTGCGCCGTGGCGCATCGAGTGGGTCGAACGCGAAAAGACGGACCCTGATGTCGACTGCGTGTTCTGTGCGTTTCAGGCACAGGACGACGACCGAGCGAACAACCTCGTGGCGCGAAGCGACCACGCCTTTGTCCTCCTGAACAACTACCCGTACAATCCCGGACACGTGATGGTTATTCCCCATACTCACACCGGCGAGTACGGTGACCTTGACGACGAGACCCTGCTCGACCACGCCCGACTGAAACAGCGGACCTTCGACGCTCTCGAAACTGCACTCTCCCCGGACGCGTTCAACGCAGGGCTGAATCTCGGCGGCTCGGCGGCCGGCGGCTCGATTGACGACCACCTCCACACCCACGTCGTGCCGCGGTGGAACGGCGACACCAACTTTATGCCGGTCATCAGTGATACGAAAGTCATCGTCGAGGCTGTCGAAGAGACGTACGACCGGCTCTACGCTGCGTTCGCGTCACAGGACGGAACGACCGCTCCGGAGGACGGAGCTGTCCGAATCCAGTAGCCCTGGCCGTCCCGGCCGTACCGACCGAGATGCCGTCTTCGTCTGTAGAGATGCGGTGAAACAGCCGATTTCCGGTAGCTGAAAAGCATCGGGTGGGCCTTTTTCAGTGGCTGCCAAACTGTCGCATGGTCCTATGACGCAAGAAGGCCCTCCAAATCACGGCCAGCGTGACAAGTACCCAGCTCCGTCCGGTCGCCGCCGCTTCGTCAAAGGACTGGTCGGCGCCAGTGCGCTGTCAGGGGTGACGACTGTCGGCGGCCTCGCAGTCGACGCAACGACCGACCAAGGTGGCGTCGGTGGCGGTACTGTGTCCTATGTCGGCATCCGGAATATCGCTGGCCCAGCGAACCGGCCGATGCCGATTGTCCCCCTGGAGATATCCGATGTCGCACTCCGCGGGATGTGGCCGTCCGTATCAGAAGTGACAGCGGGCGGTGATACCTTCCGTCTCGCCAGCGGTGAACTGGGCGGCGTGACGTACTCTCAGCAGTGGTTCCAGTACTGCGGGCTCGAAGTCGCCCCGGGACTCGAACCGGACCCTGAGCGCGACGGGTTTCTCAGGTCGAAGACGACGTATGACTGGCAATCTGAGCTGCCCGATGGAGAGAAACTCCGTGTCGAGCACTTCGAGAACTACGAGTCGTGGGGAAACAACATCGGTAGCGACGGTCTCGGCAAGCCAGCGGTCGCGACCTGGCGTTCACAGGGCGAGGACGTCAAGGAGATTCAGGTTCAGGTGCTCCGGACACCCGCTGTCTCGAAGATGGTCGCCGGTGAAGACGAGTATGCTGACCTCGCCGGTGAGATACGTGACTTTCTGGACGCGGCCACCGCCGAGGATTTCATCGCATGGGTGAACCGCTGTACGCACCTCTGCTGTAATCCCGGGTACAAAAAGACGCCTGGAAGCGCGAAATTCGAGGCCGCCGACAAGGTGTACTGTAACTGCCACCAGTCGGTATACGACCCGTTTTCGCCAGCGATGGCAACCTTCGCGTCTCGGCCTCGGCCACAGGAGTAGCTCAGTGTCGAAGCGGCTTTGACGGCGGCCCAACAACGGAGGGGCAATGTCACGCCGCACGACGCTCAGGCGAGTCGGCCTGCTCGTTCTCGGCGTCAACCTTCTCCTCGTGCTGCTGAAAGCCGGCGTCTGGCTCACTACCGGAAGCTTCGCCGTCCAGTCCGAGGCGGTCAACAGCGCCGCTGACACCGCCTACTCGCTGGTCATCGTTGCCGGGCTGTACCTGACGACGCGCCCGCCTGACTTCGAGCATCCCCACGGCCACGAACGCATCGAGCCGTTCGTCTCGCTGTTCGTTGCCGCGGGTATCTTCGCCGCTGGCGGGTTCGTCCTCTGGAACGCCGGTACTGCCCTGCTGACCGGGAACATCTCGGTAACACAGGGGCCAGCCGCCGTGCTCGTGCTCGCCTTCTCGGCCGTCGCGAAGTACGCCCTCTACCGCTACTGTCTCCGCGCGGGCACGGACCGTAACTCCCCGGCGCTCATTGCGACGGCGAAGGACAACCGCAACGACATCCTCACTGCCGGAGCGGCGCTGGTCGGTGTCGCCGGTGCAATGGCCGGCTACCCCATCGCCGACCCGCTGGCCGCACTCGTCGTCGCAATCGGCATCATCTACACTGGCATCGAGGTCGTGCAGGAAAACGTCACGTATCTCGTTGGCGGCGCACCGCCAGAGGACCTTCGGCGCGAAATCCTCCGCCGCGCGCTGGACCACCCGAAGGTCAGCGGCGCACATGACGTTATCGCCCACTACGTCGGCCCTGAAATCGACGTGAGCCTCCACATCGAGGTGGAAGGTGACCTGACGCTGTTTGAGGCCCACGACATCGAGACGGCGGTCATCAAATCAATCGAGGAGCTTCCGGAGGTCGACGACGCGTTCATTCACGTCGACCCGAAGGAACTCGGCGAGTGGAAAGACGACGAAGAAGTGGAACGACTCGCTGACTTGGAGTGACGTTTTAATAGCTGTCGTGCCATGCGATAGCATATGGGTGACGACTCATCACGTAGCTGGCTTGCACTTGGACGACTGTTGTTCGGCCTTGGCGTGGCCCTTCAGGCCGCTGAGGACTTCCGGGACATGGAAGACGCTATCGAGTACGCTGAGTCGGCGGGTGTCCCCGCGCCAGACTTGCTGGCCCCGCTGGCCTCGGGGATGATGCTGGTCGGCGGGCTCGGGACGGCATTCTGGCGGCTTCCCCGTGTTTCGACCGGTGCCGTCGCCACGTTCCTTGCCGTCGTGACCCCGACGATGCACGACTTCTGGAACGCTGACCCGGACGATCAGAGCGGCGAGCGTCTGGCTTTCTTCGGGAACCTTGCGATGTTCGGCGGAGCGGTAACGTTCCTTCGCAAAGCCTACAGTGGCGACTGAGCGGCTGGTCAGTCCTGACTGAAAATGTGGGGACCCGTCAGTCCGCTATCTGGGCCCGCTCGATCGGCTCGCCGAAGGCGTACACGGTGTTGTGGCTCGTGATCTCCACGTCAACCGTGTCGCCGATTTCCAGGCCCCGCTCCTGTGCGTCGGCAATGACGACCTGCCGGTAGGCCTCGTCGTAGCCCACCAGCGACTCGTTGGTGCCATCCTCGACGAGCAACACCGAAGACGTGTGGCCGACCATCTCCTCGTAGGCCTCGGCCATCAGTTCCATCTTCGCTTCGCTCATTTCCTTCGAGCGGTCCTTCTTGATCTGGCCGCCGAGCCCTTTCATGTCGTCGGCGTCGGTGCCGGGTCGCTTCGAGAAGCGCGTGACGTTGATCTTCTCGGGGCGGGTCTCGCGCAGCAGCGCCATCGATTGCTCGTGGTCGGCCGGCTCCTCGGTCGGGAAGCCGACAATGAAGTCCGTCGACAGTGTCCAGTAGTCCAGCTGGTCGTCCAGCGTCTCGACGACCTCCAGATACTCCGAAACGGCGTGTTGCCGGCGCATATCGGCCAGCACGTCGTCGCTGCCGGACTGGACCGGCGCGTGGATGAAGTTGTACAGTTCGTCGTGTTCGGCAAACACCGCTGCGAGTTCCTCACGGACGCCGTGGAGTCCCTTCGGGTTCGCCATGCCGACACGAACTCGGAAATCGCCGTCGATGTCGGAGCAGATGCGGTCGAGTAGCTCCGGTAGAAGGCTCGTGCCCTGATTCGTATCCCAGCCGTAGACGCCCGTATCTTGGCCGGTGATACGGATTTCCTTCGCGCCGGCGTGGACGAGCGCGCGGGCCTTCTCAACGTTCTCCTCGACAGAGGGCGATTCGATTCGCCCGGTCGCCTGCTTGGTGATGCAGTAGGAGCAGTCTGACATACAGCCCCGAGCGATGGGGAGGATGCCGACGACGCCGTTGAGCACCGTCTCGGTATCCGGCGTGATCGTCGGGCATTCTCCGTTGAGAACGTACTGTGGGACATCGTCCCAGTGGAGCACCTCGGCGTCGATGTCGGCGCTCTGGAACTCCTCACCCTGCGCGAGCGCCATACAGCCCGTGATGACGAGGTCGGCCGGCGTTTCGCTATCGAGTTCTTTGGCCCGCGCGAGCATGTTGCGTTCGGTTTTCTCAAGCACCGTACAGGTGTTGAGGATCGCCACGTCGGCGGACTCCGGCCCGTCGGCGGGGTGGTGCCCGCCCTCCCGGAGCGCCTGCTCGATCTGCTGGGTCTCACCTCTGTTCGAGGTACACCCGTACGTCTCGATGTGATACCGGGCCATTCATCCAAACACTATCGCCAGGGCGGCAAAAGGGCGACGGATTGGACCGGTCAGTAGCCGTCGGTCGTGTCCGCGCCGTCCCGGTCTGATTCCGGCTCGGTCACGGTTTCGCCCGCCGTTTCGGCCTGCCACTCTCGAACGATGGTATCGCCACTCGACGCGCCGATCCGCTCGGCCCCGGCCTCGAACATCGCCTTGGCGTCAGCCCACGACCCGACGCCGCCGCTGGCTTTCACCGGGAGGTACTTGCTGAGAATCTCCACGTCGTGGACCGTCGCGCCGCCCTCGCTGAACCCCGTCGCAGTCTTGAGATATGCGGCGTCGGCATCAGCCACGAGTTGCCCGACCCGTTCGAGTTCGGCATCGGAAAGCAGCGGCGCTTCGACGATGACCTTCACGGGAACTGGGACGCTGGCGACGACTTCGGTGATGTGGTCCCGAACGGCGTCGTCCTCGCCAGCTTTTAACAACCCAACGTTACACACCATATCCAGTTCGTCGGCCCCAGCGTCCCAGGCCAGTTTGGCCGCCTGACAGACGCTATCGGTCTGACCCTGACCGTGTGGGAAGTCGATGACGGCCGTGAGCGGGACGTTTGCGTATTCAGTCGCCAGCGGGACCGCCCACGGGGGGATGCACGCCCGCATTCCGTACTGTAGCGCCTCGTCGAGGCAAGTTCGCACGTCGGCCGGTGTCGTCGTCGGTCCGAGGACCGTATGTTCGATGCGGTCTGGTATATCGTCCATACCGCGGGGTGACACGTGGTGTCTACGTAAAGACGGCGGGCGGCAGACGGTAGCCAGTTCACTATCTCTCTGTCCTCGGCGTCCAGCGGTCGCCGCTCAGGCTGTGAGTACCTCCGTCAGTCTCGTTCGGAAGGTTTTCCCTCATAGGAGTCGGCGTGGGGGACATGGTACTGCCTTCGGGGTTAGCGCTCCCGCCGCTTGAGTACACTGTGGCGCTGCTTGCGGGCACGCTCGTGGTGACAGCGCTGTTGTACGCCCTCGAACCACCGATCAACCAGCGGACCGTGGTCGCCCTGACGCCGTGGATGGCGCTCGGCGGCGCACTCCACGCGTTCCATCAGCCACCGATTGAAGCGTACCGGCCGGTGGTCACACCGCTGTTCGGCGCGCCGGCGGTGTATCTTACGACGTTCGTCACGCTGGGCGTCGTCTGGGTTACGCTGACGCTGTTCAGCGTTCGACGCGGCCACAGCGAGACGATATCGCGGAATCTGGGGTATATCGGCATCGGACTCCTGACGGTACTTCTCGTCATCGCTGTCGTGATGGCACTGGAGTCCGGCCTGCTGGGGCTTATCTGGCCAACTATCGCTGTCATCGTTGCGACTGTCGTCACCGCGGTGACGGTGCTTGCGGTTGCGCTGTGGCGGACACCGGTCGTGGTTCGGATGCGCTATGCGGCCCCGACGGTCGTGTTCGCGCACATGCTTGACGGCGTCTCGACGGCGGTTGGCGCTGACGTTATTGGGATCACGGAACGAACACCGATCCCGGCCCGAATCATGGAGTTCGCCGGCACGCTCCCGACGGCCCCATATCTCGGCAAAGGCTGGCTGTTCGTGTTCGTCAAGCTGCTTGTGGCGATTGGGGTCGTCTTCCTGCTGGATGACTATCTTGAAGAAGATCCCGTCGAAGCGAGCCTCTTGCTCGCGGTCGTGACGGCCGTCGGCATCGGCCCGGCCACGAACAATATCGTCCTGTTCCTGTTCAGTCCGGTCTGAGGGCGGCTACTCTGTGACCGAATCGTCGAAGCGCTCCTGCCGTTCCCGTTCGAGCCGCTGACACCCGAACACGAGCGAGTCCGGAACGTCCGTCGCGTTGGACTGTAGCGAGTCGAACACGACGCCCACCTCATCGAACCGCGAGCCGCGACCGGCAACCAATGGCTCGCTTTCCCACGTAATGAACTCGTGGTCGGACAGCATCGGCAGATGACAGTGGTACAGCTCCTGCCGAAGACCCTCCAGGTCCTGCGGAACGTTTGGGTTTATCGCACTTTCGGGGAGGGGGACTGTCTCGTCGGGGTGGGCATCCAACAACGCGACGATGAGCTGTCGCCGCGGCTCAACGGCAACAGCCTTGAAAACTTCGTCCCAGCGTCTGATCACCTGCTTCCCGTTCTGATAGCGCTGCTGTGTCATGGTGTAACTTGCAACATGTTTCTGCACGACGACATATATACTATCGTGGTGTACTATATTGAGTGAATTGAACTCTGACGATGGTCGCTCCGAGACGACACTGCCGCGGATGCTGCAACAGGCTTGCTGGCGCTCGGTGAGACACCCGGTGCAACTCTCCTGATAGCGGGCCGTTCTGGCCTCGGACCCGTTCTTGGAACTGTCCCGCTGTGTCTCCACGGTCGCATGACACAATGCTCATTGGCACCGCGAGCAAGGGGAGACACGTGCTTGATTACCCCCTCACGCAGTGGGCGTTCGTCTGTGTCGTCGCCGGCGCGGTCGTCGGCCTGTTGTTGAACATCCCGATGGTGACACAGGACGAGGGGTACCTGCCGGCGTACGTTGCCGCGGCCGGACTCACCCGCACTGACCCGAGTGCAGTGAGTCGTCCCCTCGCCGTCGTCGTCCATCACGGCACCGCCCTCGTCGCGGCGCTGCTGTACAGCGCGGTTGTCGCTGGCCTCTCGTTCGTGCTTCCGACGGCGATCTCACTCAACGGCGTCCCGCTGATTCCACATACCATCGGTGCTGTGGGCATCTCCGCGTTCATCTACTACTTTTTCGCTCGCATCGCCATGCCTCGATTCGGTGGCAGTCTTCGAGACGACGCTGACGAGATCATCCAACAGTGGGCACTCACGGCGTTCATTTTTGGAGCGGCGCTTGCGCTGTTCATCCCAGTGCTCGTCACCTAGCTGTAAGCTACGTGTCCCGGACCCGCTTCGAGAGGTTTCTGTAGGCCCCGAGATACAGGAAGACGCTGGCAAGCAGCGCGAACGGGACGACGAGAGTCCACGAGGGGCCGTCCGGTGTTCCTGCGCCGACGGTATAGCCGGTCAGCAGTCCGAGGACGATTCCCGCGGCGATAGCGATACCCGCCGGCCCTCGCATCCGTCTGTCGAACAGCGAGATATTGTCTGCCATACATCCTCTCTGTTGGGCGTCCTACCTCACTGTTGCGACCGACGGGAATCCACTGGCTACTAAATAGTTCCGTGCGACTGGCCTGTATGGCGAAACAACCCCATCTACTCGTCGAACCGGGTGACCTGACGGACATCGCGCTCGTGCCGGGCGACCCCGGACGCGTCGACCGCATTGCTGGCCTCTGTGACGACCACGAGGTCGTTGCGGAAAACCGCGAGTACAAACTCGTCAACGCGACCTATGAGGGCCGCGAACTGACGATCTGTTCGACCGGCATCGGTTCGCCGTCGACGGCCATCGCCGTCGAGGAACTCGAGGCGGTCGGCGTCGAGACGCTCATCCGCGTCGGGACGACCGGCGCGCTGCAGGAAGGCATCGAGATCGGCGACATGGTCGTCGCCAACGGCGCGGCCAAGGACGAGGGAACGTCCCAGCGCTACGAATCCAAGGCTGTCCCGGCCGTGCCGGACTACGACGTACTCTCATCGCTGGTCGACGCCGCCGAGGCAAACGGCGAGGACGTTCACGTTGGCCCAATTGCCACGGACGACGCCTTTTACGCGGAGACAGACGAATACATCAACGACTGGGAGGCCGCCGGCCTGCTGGCCGTCGAGATGGAGGCCGCCGCGCTGTTCTCCCTGTGTCGCCGTAAGGGCCTGCGCTCAGGCGCTATCTGTACCGTCGACGGAAACCTCGTCGAGGGGACACAGAAGGGCGAAACCGAGGACGAGGAACTCCCAGAGAAAGCCAAGAACAACGTTGAGCGTGCCATCGAAATCAGCCTGACGGCGGCCGCGTCGCTGTAGGCGTCGGAGTGACTGTCTCTTTGAGAGCTGCCGACGGTGCTATCGAACCGGAATGCGCGGCCGCTCGCGCCGCGCTCCGGCGGAGGGCTTAACAGACGCTCTCCCGTGGGAAACTGTATGCTCGACCAGTTCCGGAAGCGACTCCGTGCGGCGGCAAGGCGACTCCGGCGGGTCGAGCGCCGCGAACTACAGGACTTCAGACGCTGGGCCGAGGTGACTGAAAACCTTGTCCACCTTTCGATGCTGGTGTTCGTCCCGCTTGCTATCGTGCTGGTGACGACGCTGGCAAACGCCGTCCCACGACTGAGTTTCCTGCTGTTTCCGCCGCTCGCAGCGGGGTCGTACACGCTGTTCGTCGACCCGACGAGCAAGTACTCCGACCCGAAGCGGTTCGTCGCGGGGCTCACCATCGGCGCGGTCTGTGGACTGGGCGCACTTGCCGTTTCGAACAGTTACCTCACAGCGCCGGGCGGCCAGTTCGGCGTCAACGCGCTCGGTGCCGGCCTGGCCGTCTTTGCGACTGGCGTTGTCACATGGCCGCTGGACATCGAGGAGCCGTCGTCGTACTCCACCGCCCTGCTGGCGCTGCTGGTCGAACCGAACCAGCGGGCGACGTTCGTTGCTAGCATCTTCCTCGCCAGTGTACTTGTGGCGGTCCTCTTTATCATCTGGCGCGAGCAGTTCTACGAGCAGCGAGCGACGTACCTGTACGAGTCGATGTCCGGTGACGACCACGTGCTGGTCCCGATGCGTGGCGACTCGGCAGGACAGACAGCGATGCTGGGCGCACGGCTCGCGGCCGCCCACGAAGCCGGAAAAGTCGTCCTGCTCGACATGGTTGCAGACAGCGACGCCGCCACGACCAAGCAATCGCTCACGCGGGACACGATACAGCTCGATATCCGGTCAGAAAATGGCTCAGAGTCGCCGCCAGCCCGGACCCGCCTCATCGGCGATGGCGGTGACCCGGCCACTGCGGGGGTGTCGCCCGACAAGACTGACCTCGACGCGGAGGTCGACTGGCTGGAGACCCACGCCGACCGAATCGAGACGCGAACGGGCGTGTCCTGCCAGGTCGTCGTTGCGAGCGACGATGGCTCGCCGGCCAAGACGACGCTGCAGACCGCGGCCGAAACCAACTGTGACCTCATCGTCGCGCCTTACGAGAGCCAACACGGAGCGCTGACGCCGTATCTGCAGCGGCTGTTTCGAAGCAAGAGCGATATTGTCGTCCATCGGTCCCGGAGCGACCGGACCCGCTGGAAACAGGTCATCGTCCCCGTCCGGTCCGTCAGCGATGTAGCCCACAACATGGTCGACTTCGCAACGCGACTGGCCGGTCGGAGCGGACGGGTCGCCGTCGCAACCTGTATCGGTTCTCGCGGGGACCGCCGCCGGGCCGAAGAGATGCTTGCGGACCTCATCGAACCGTACGAGGGCGCGTTCGAGACAAGGGTTCCGCGGACAAGCATCCAGACGTTTCTGTCCGATACTGCATCGCAATACGACCTCGTCATGATCGGAGCAAGCCGTGACCGGAGCAAGGCGTCGCGGTTCATTTCGCCACCGACGTTCGAACGACTGGAGGACGTGGAAACAGACATCGCTATCGTCGACCGCGGCCGGGCCTAGATATCTGCGTCGTCCTCGTCGTTCACATCGAGCAGGTGGTCGGCGATATTTTCCATCCCCTCCCGGCCCAGCGCCGACTGGACGATGAGGTGGCCACCCAGCACTGCCGGGCTGATGACCGTGTCCGCGCCCGCTCGTCGGAGTTTCTCGATGTTCTCGCGGTCGGTCGCCGCAGCGACGATGTTAACCTCGGGGTTGAGCGTCTGTGCCGTCAGTATCGCTAGCGCGTCCTGTGCGTCGTCGTTCGTCGCTGCGACGACCGCCACAGCGTCCTCGATACCGGCCCGTTGCATGGGTTCCTCGTCACTCGGGTCCGCAGTCAGGACGGCGATATCCTGTTGCTGGAGCCGTGTCGCTGTCTCCGTGTCCGGCGTGATGACCACGAAATCGATTGCGCCGGTCAGTTCTTCGATAATCGGTTCCGTCAGGTCGCCGTGGCCGAGCACCAGTACGTGGTTCTCGAGCAAGTCCAGTTGTGCGTCAGTCATGTTTCCGAGTGCCTCCGAAAGCCGCTTCTCGATTGCCGGGCCCAGCAGCGACCCAAGCGCGATGGCGAAACTGGCCGTCCCGAGGACGACCACGGACATCCCGAATAGTTTCGCCTGCTGGCTCTGTGGGGTCACGTCGCCGTACCCGACGGTACTGGCCGTGACCAGTGTGTAGTAGAACGCATCGGTCGCTGTCGAGAGATTGGTGAAATCGTCCCGGAGCGCGTACGAGCCCGCCGTTCCGTACATAAGCGAACCGAGGAGTGCCGCGCCAGCGGCCAGTTGCGCTGTCGAGAGGTCGATTGGTCGGTCGAACCGCCGCCGGTTCAGCAACATTGCCGGGAGCGAAATCAGCGAGAGCACCACGAGCGGAATCGACACCGCCGAACTCGGCACGGGGCCGACGAACGGAAGCGTCACCGCCGAGTTCTGTACCAGCCCCTGAACCGCCGCCACGGGCAGTAAGACGATGGTCGCGTACCACGCGATTCGCAGGCGGCGTCGGAGTCCGACGACGCTAACGAGTAGCGTGAATCCGGTGAGCGCACCGGTAAATCCGGCGGTACGCTGGATGCTTCGCGGAATGAGGTCTCCGAGCGGTCCGCTGATCGATACGGCACTGATGTTGACCACACCAGTGACGAACGACAGCACCGCCACAAGCACCGGCAAGAGGATTGTCGTGCGCGCTCCCAACCAGTTCCGCGGCCTGTCCATACCCATCCAGATTACAGCGGTCGGTGTAAATGTACTGTCCGCGGGCCGGAAGCGATTTACTACCGGCCACGCAGGATGTGGACATGGCTTCGCTCCCGGTCGAGGTGTTGATGGGGATCTATCTGGGGTTGTTGGTGGGAGTGATACCGGCGCTCGTGTCGTGGGCGCTGGGGTTCAGTTTCAAGTATTTTACCGGCATTACCGTGCCGGGGTTCGGTGTTGTCGTGCTGGCAATCGCACTTGCCGGCGTCAGCGGCGGCCTCATGGCACTGGCGGATAAGTCGATTACGCAGGCCCCTAACGCCGAGCGCATCATCACCGCAATCATTCTCGTGGGGATGGTGTCGCTGTACGCTCACAGCAAGGGCGACCAGCTTGGGGCGAACTTCCCGAAGCGGCTCTCCTTGCGGGGGCTCCGCGAGAAGAAACTCTCCGCCGATGTGGTCGAATTTGTCGGCGGCCGCGACGAAGTCCGTATTCGCATCGTCGGCGACGTGGCCGACATGGAAGGGTATCCTGCGCTTGCGGAGCCGCTCCGGGCCGAAATCCGCAGCGAGGAGTGGCGGTTCCCGGCCGACCTCCGCATCGGCGAACTCGAACGCCGGATGGAGGAGCGGCTGAAATCGGAGTTCGACCTCGGCGACGCCGCCGTCTCCATCGACGAGCAGGGGCGAGCGACGGTTGTCGCCGCGCCGCCGTTTTCCGGCCTGTCGAAGCGTGTGGGCGACAACCGCCACGCCGTTTCGGTGGACGCGCTGTTGCCGACCGGGCTGGCCCGAAACGATGAGGTGACAGTGCTGACTGAGGACGCACAAGTTCGGGGAACCATCGTCAGTGCCCGGTCGACGCCGTCGGCCGACGAGACACCAGCCGAGACCCCGACGGAACCGGAAATCGCCGACTCCGAGGCGCCCCCAACACCGGTACAGGCACCGACGACTGACGGCGGCGAGGGCCGGCTCACGGTCGCCGTGACCCGGACGGACGTGCAACCACTCCTGCGGTCGGCTCAGCCAAAGGTCGTGGTCGAACCCCGCGGAACCCATCGGGAGTACGAACTTGTCTCCCTGCTCCGTCGGGCCGGAAGCCGGTTTCGCCGTCTCACAGTTCGCGCCGACGGCCCGCTTGACGGGACGACGCTCCGGGACGCCCACGTTCGGGAGGCCTACGACGTTGCCATCGTCGCTATCCGGACGCCGGACGGCTGGCAGGTCGCACCACGCGGCGACGCGGCCGTCGAAGCCGGCAACGAACTGTACGCGATTGGCCGCCGCACCGAGCTTGATGCCTTCGTGGAGGCGGTCGCATGACGCCGCTCGGCACGCCACTCCTCGCACAGATCGGTGCGAACCTGCAACTGGGGATAGTGTCACGAACGCTGGTTGAGGGCGTTGTCTGGCTCCTCGCCATTGCGGTCCTCGCCGCGACGCCGGCTGGTGCTATCGCCGTTTTCTACCGCTGGTACGTCCGGGAACGAATTCAGACCGGGCTGGCGCTCCTGTTCGGGCTGACTGCGGTTGTCCTCGTTATCGGCGCAACGACCGCGCTCAGCGAGGTTATCCTCGGTGACGAGGATGTGCTGGCGGCCGGTGTCGTCCTGTTGAATCTCGCTGCGTTCCTTGCCGGCGGCGTCGGGGCCTACGGTGGGATGCGCATTGGGGACCGGCTGGGCGTCGACCTCTTTGCCGCGACTGGCGGCCGGAACATCGACGCTGACGTGAGCGAGATCGTCCAGACCGTCGGTCGCGTCACGTCTGTCCGCCTCCCTGAGGATATCGATGACATCATCGGCTACGACCCGATGCCCGACGAGACTAAAGAGACACTTGCGAACCGCCGCTTTCTCTTCCCCCGGCGGCTGACAAAAGACGAACTCCGGGACCGGCTGGTTGGCCGGCTCAAGACCGACTACGGCGTCGGCCACGTGGACGTTGAACTGGCCGACGACGGCACCGTCGACTACCTTGCGGTCGGGTCGCGGGCGGCCGGTATCGGCCCGACGCTGCCGCCCTCGACGAACGCCGTCGCCATTCAGGCTGACCCGGCCCATGCTGCAAGCGCTGGCGATCTGGTTCAGGTCTGGGAGCAAGCGCCGGCGAAACGCGTGCTCACCGGCGAACTCCGGGGCGTCGCCGACGATGTGGTAACGGTCGCTATCGACGCCGCCGACACGCCGAAACTTGACCCGCAAACGCGGTACAAGCTCGTCACGCTCCCAGTGCAGGACCGCTCCGACCGAGAGTTCGCTTCGCTGCTCCGTGCGGCCGACGAGACGATGGGAACCGCCACTGTTGAACCGGGGAGCACGCTTGACGGCGCGCCGGTCGGCAGCCTGGCAGTCTCGGTGGTCGCGATCACCCGCGACGACACAGCGCCGGAGACAATCCCATCCCGCGAACGCGTCCTCGCGGCCGGTGACACAATCTACGCAATCGCCACCCCGGACGCGCTGCGGCGGCTGGAACAGGCAACGGAGGGGACAGGCGAACCGGGCACGACGGCGGCTGTGACGGACGAGTTGGACGGCGATACTGATGCCGGGGATGGCCAGTCAGGCGCGTCCGACGCTGTTGCCCGGAACGAGCAGACTGACGGGACGGAAGAACCGGCGGCTGATGCGACTGCTGCCACGGCTAACGACGGCGCTCCGAATGCCGACGCGACCGAGACTGAGGCTAATGACACGGCAAACGCTGATGCGGACACATCCACGGCCGACACCGCCGCTGCCGACGAGCCGACTGAGACCGCTGTTGAGGATGGGTCGGCGGCGACCAGCGACGGCGCGGATGCACCAGCAGACGCCGAAGCTGAAGCCATGGCGGACACTGCCGACAGCGACGAGTCCCCGGACGACGACCCGCTAGAAGCACTCCGGAACACCGACATGGAAGAGCCAAGCGACGATCTGACTGCGGACGAGGCGTTCGACGACCTGCCGGCGGACGACGGCGACGACACTGTCGAGGTGTGGGACCCAGAAGAGCGAATCGCCGAGGCGGACGGCGAGCCGGCCGCCGACGAAGCCAACGACAGCGACTCGATAGCCTCTGAAGCACCGACCGAGGACGGAGACGGCGAAGATGACGAATCAACTGCTGGTGACGATTCGGAGAAACCAAACTGAGGCGAGTATCGGTACTACCGGACACCCCGTCACAGACTGTCCCTCTCCTGCCTGCCCGAACGGGCCGGACCGGACACACCGTGGTCCGGAACCCTCTTTTGCCGGACGCTCGGAATACGGCTATGGAGTGGAAACTGTTCGCACACCTCCGGGACGCGGCTGACGGCCAGTCGGTCAGCGTCGATATTGAGGGGGACGCCACGGTCGAAACGGCGCTCGACGCGCTGCTTGCGACGCGACCGGCGCTCGCTGAGGAGGTGCTCGACGAGAACGAAGAGTTGGCCGACCACATCCGGGTGCTCGTCGACGGTGAAGACCCGTTCGCCGCCGGCGAAGGGCTGGCGACGGCAGTCGATGAGGAAACGGAACTGGCGCTGTTCCCGCCGGTCAGCGGCGGTTGAGACGGGTCGTCGGCCGGGTCAGCTTTCCACCGGTCCCGCCACTGTCACGTTCGAGATGACGACGCGAACGCCGTCCTGATATTCAGTATCGAGTGTCACGTCCCAGCCGTGGGTCCGTGCAAGCATCCGCAAGTTCGGGAGCGTCATCCCGGCCGCGGCGTCCGGTATCGCGCCGCCGTACTCGAAAAAGGCCTCCGACGCTGTCTCGCCCGCCGGGGTCCCGTCGTCGGTGATGACGATCTCGTCGGCCTCCCGCGAAACGGTGACCATCGACGCGTCGTTGTGTGCCGCGAACGTGAACCCGCTCTCGAAGAGGTCACGCAAGCGTGTCGGGTCGGCGACGACCTGTCCCTCCACGTCGGCCGCCATGGTGAGCCCGTCAGTGTCGGCACGGTCCCAGGCTCCTTCGACGACTGGCTGGAGGTCGACAGGCATTGTTTCGTCGATCGTCTGCCCATGTCGAGCCAGCGTCGCGAGTCCATCGACGATTTCGGACATCCGGTCGGCTGTCTCAGACGTTGACTGGAGGGATTCCTTCGCCAAGTCGACGTCCCCGCGGTTCAGGGCGTCGCCGGCGGCGGAGACGCGGCCGGTGACTATCTGGAGCGTGTTCAGCAGTTCGTGTCTGATTGCAGTGGCGAACCCTTCCAATTGCTCGTTCTGCCGGTCAAGTTCGCGCCGACGCCGCTCGCTCTCGGTCACGTCGGTAAACACGAGCATCCGACCGATATCGACCTGGCCCAGTGAAAACGAGGTGTCGCTGACGAGGTAATACTCCGCTCCGCCACCTCGGTTTCGTTCGAGAATCTGCTCGTCCGTCTGCAGTATCTCCCTGACGGCCGGCAACACCGTCTCAAGATTTTGTCCGCGGCTCCCGGATAGTGCTGGGAAGAGCCGCTGTGCCTTGCCGTTTGACTCCTTGATGTGGCCGTCATCGTCGAGATACACCACGGCATCATCGACGCCGTCGGTCAACTGTACGGCGAGAAACGCTTCGTCGTACACGTAGAGGACACCGAACGCGAACAGTGCGACGCCAAGCGGTTCGTGGTTGATGTCGAGCAGGATATCGCTGGTGTACCCGATGACGTCAAGCACCGCTGGGAGCGCCGTGACGCCGACGAGAACGCCTAGTGGGCGGGTGTCGTAGTCCGCTTCGAGGAACAGTTCGAACAGCATGAAGAAGCCGACGGTGACGAGCGCGTAGGAGAGCCCCGTCACCACCCAGTGAAACACGCCGTGTGTGACCGCCAGATGCGGGAACGGGTCGGCGACGAACTGCGTGGCGAAGTAGAGCCCATGAAACGGATTGGTCAGCTTTACGATGACGATACCGAGGTACGCGCCCACAGCGACCCCGCGGTACGACCTGTTCCGGTGGAAGGCCCGACCGGTGTACGCCGAACAGAAGTACAGCCACGCGCCGACCGTTGCGAGCCCGACGATGAGGCTGCCGAGGTAGAACGCGTACCCCAGCGTCCCGGGCGTGATCAGGAAGCCGAGCTCCAGCGCCGCCCAGCCACCGCTACAGACGAGGAGCCCGACCATCCCTCGGCGGGTATCGGGGTCTTCCATGCGAGTCGCTCTGTAGAGCCCGATACCACAACCGACCGCCGCGAGAGCGTACGCCGCGACATACGCAAGAAACGCTGGAGGGCTCCCGAACAAATTCATCTACCCATGGTATGGGGAGTATTTCTATGAGTGTTGTGACCGCGTTATCGGTTATGATAACGCTCCGAGGCCGTCTATCTCGAACACGAAGTCCGGGCGCTCATCGATGTTCCCGCTGGCGTACGCGGCCTGGGCGACGTGGCGCGGTGTCTCGGGAATGAGTACCCGCGTTCCGTCGACGCCAAGGGTCGCTGCGTCGGCGGCTACCGCAGTGAACAAGGCCCGTGCAGCGTCGACATCGCTCCACACTCCGACTGCGTACTCCGCAAGTTGCTCGCCGTCAGCGTCTGTCGTTCGGACCCGACAGGCCATCCCCTGTGGCCCGTCATCCCCGACAGTGAGGACAGTCTGGTCGGCCGCCAGCCGGTCGAGTGTTTCCCGCGTCAGCGTCGAGAGCGCCCAGCTCTCCCCACTGTCGAGCGCGAGTCCGGACAGTACGTCTCGGCCGTCGCTTTCCTGCCAGCAGCGCCACGCTGCCGCGGGGTCGTTCCGGACAGTCATTTCGGGCGTCTCGTCCGCCGGATCGGGGTGCGCCCAGCGGAACGACGTGACCGCTTCGAAGCCAGCAGCCAGCGACTGGCCGAGCCCAGCCTCGTTCCAGGAAAACACCATGCTTCGACCGACTGACGCGCCGGCATCGGCCGCCCATTCGATGAGGTCCTCGGTCAGCAGCGACCCGAACCCCTTCCCCCGGTGATCCGAGTCGACACGCATGCCCTGGAACCATGCCTCAGTCTCGGTGAGTATGACGGCTTGCGCGAGGCCGACGGCGTGGCCGTCAACGTCGACGACGAGGGTTTTCCGGTTGGGGCCATCATCATCGACCCAGTCACGGAACACGTCGGGGATGTAATCAGCCATCGCACGGTCGGCCCAGACATCGCTGGTCAGGTCCACAATATCGTCGTAGTCGTCGTGACGAGCCGTCCGAACAGTCGGCGACATACCGGGAGACTCGCCTGCGACAATAAAAAAGAGGCGCTCCGATGGCGGGGTCAGTGTTTGCACCGTGACCGAGCCACTGCGCCAGTTCCAGTGCTACAACCAGGGCGTCGAGCGCTGCTGAATCTCGCCAGCAAGGGGCTCCTGCATCGTATCGGCTACGTCGTCGCTGTTTGCCAGCGCCCACATGAGCTTGACCTTCGCTGTGCCGGGGAGCATATCCTCGCCCTCGATGACGCCGGCGTCGAGCAGGTCCCGACCGGTGTCGTAGACGCGGTCACAGACCCGGCCTTCGAGGCACTGGCTGGTCATGACCATCGGGATGTCCAGTTCCTCGATGGTCCCGATCCAGTCGGTGTTGACGTGACCGAGCCCCGTCCCTTCGATGACAATGCCCTCGCTGCCTTCGGCGGCGGCTTCAAGCAGTGACGGGTCCATCCCCGGCGAGAACTTCAGGAGTTCCACGTCCGTCTCGATGTTGTCATGCAGTGCTAGGTCGACGGCGTCCCGTTCGGTGTACTCGCGGTGGAACGTGACAGTGCTCTCGCCGTCGATGTCGTAGTCGACCTCGCCGAGTGGCTTCGCGCCGACCGTCTCGAAGGCGTCCCGGCGCGAGGTGTGGTTCTTCCGGACGCGAGTGCCCCGGTGGAGCGCACAGCGGTCGTCGGACTCACCGGCGTGCATACAGACCAGTACTTCCGCACAGTCGCTCGTCGCAGCCTCGACGGCGGAGACGGCGTTCATCACGTTATCAGAGGACGGCCGGTCCGCCGACCGCTGGCTGCCCGTGAACACGATCGGAACCGGCGTGTCGAGCATGAACGACAGCGCCGACGCGGAGTACTGCATCGTGTCGGTGCCGTGCATGACGACGATTCCGTCCGCCCCGTTCTCGATTTCCTCGTGGACTGCCTGCGCGAGGTCCTGCCAGACTGCCGGGGTCATGTTCTCCGAGAGGATATTTGCGACGACGCGGCCGCGGTAGTTCGCCATCCCGGCCAGGTCTGGGACCGCCCGCAGCACGTCCTCGGCGTCGAACTGGGCTGTCACTGCCCCGGTCCGGTAATCGACTGTCGAGGCGATGGTTCCACCAGTGGAAATAAGAGAGACCGTCGGGAGGTCATCGTCAAATTCGATTGCCGACTGGCTCTGTTCGTCCTGTGCGCTCTCGACATCGTACACATCCGACTCCAGCACGTCGATAGACGCATCTTCGCGGTCGATGCCAACGTTGTACCCGCCGTCGAGTTTGACGACGAGGTGGTCGGGCGTACTCGATGGGAGCAACACGCCCTCGTATGTCTGGGCCGCGCGTTCGACGCGGACCCGGTCGCCTGCGTTCATGGGCGGCACTTTCCGCCGGTGGGACTTGAACCCACTCGTTTCGGCGAGCGCGCTCGACCATATGCTGGACCTGCCGACTGGGCGGCGGCTTCGGTGTCCACCGCGGTTGCACTCCGAGGCATCGCCATTTGTTACGCTGGCTTTCAAGCGGTACCGGACCACAATGTTATCTCACTCGACATTCTTCTAACAGGTATGGAAGACAACAAGAACGGCCGCGAAGCCCAGGCCCAGAATGAGGAGCGTCGCCAGCGGGAGCGTGCTATCGCCGAGGAACTCAAGCGCGCGGACGAACCTGAGCCGCCGGTTGACCCGACGGAACTCGCGTACTTCGAGACAGAACTCGAAACGCTCGAATTCCCGGCGACTGCGGCTGAAGTGGTCGCTACGGTCGGCGACCACGAGATCGAGTCGGCCGACGAGACGTACACTGTCGCGGACCTCCTGCCCGATACAGAGGTCGAGTCTTTCGACTCGCCAGCCGAGGTCCGGGCCAGAGTCCAGCGACCGACGGTAGCCGAGGCGATGAAACGCGTCGTGGCGGCCGCCGCCGAACACCAGAGCGCGTCGTTCGGGGCCTCACAGCGTGATGGCTACGAGCGGACGCTCCGGGAGCTACAGGCTATCGACGCGGATGACGACGACGAGGGCATTCGGGCCATCGCCGACTGGATTATTGAGCACATTCACGAGAACGAGAAGCTTCCCGGGTCCCGCGACGTTCGCCGGGAAGCGGCGGAGTTCTGCCGGTCGAACGGCTACTCGGTTCGCAACGACGAGTGGCTCGGCATCTGAGCGCCACACCATCGTATCCCTGACTGCCGGCAGACCCCACAAGGACCATACTACTCGCGGTCCCACACTCTGTATGGCCGAACGAACCGAGGAGCGGACCCGCGACGCGGACGCGAAATCGGGCAGTGACCTCGGCGTTGATGTCGGCACGACCGAGTCGGTCGAGACGGACGTTGCTGTCGGGGAATCGCGCGGCGCGGAGTCGTCTGTCACCGAAACATCCACGACAGACAGCGGCAGCTACTTTTCACTGCGGGCGCTGCTGTTCGCCTTCGGCGCGGTCGGCGGCGGCATGGTGCTCGGCGGGCTGATACCGCTCGTCCCGTTCACTGAACTGGTCGGCATCCTGCTTGGCGGATTCGTCTACGGACTGCTCGCCAGCGAGCGCCGATACGCCGAACTGGGGCTGGCGGGTGGTGTCAGTGGCGGTGCGACGGCTGTTCTGTCTCTCCTCCCCCAGCTCGCCGCAGGATTGAGCGGGACCAGACTGTTCGCTATCGCCGGCGGTGTCGGTCTCGTGCTCGCGCTTGTCGGGCACTACTTCGGCCGAGACCTTCGCAGCGGACTCACCAAAGACCTGTAGCTCTCTCGACGGCAGATTCGGGTCAGTGCCGCAACCGCCTTTCTGGCTTACTGCACTGTATTCGATGGTCCTCCCGTCCGATGCCGGATATCGGTCGCCCGGCCAAACGATGTCGATGTTTTCGCGGTAGCCTGCCTACAAAAGTGCCCGATAGCAGTATCGCCGTGAACGGACTTCCTGTCACGTAATATCGACTGTACTGGTCTTGCCATATGGTTGTAAAATAAACCTATGTCTCCAGAATATCGGCCTATATCTGACCATCTGATTCACTTTCCGGCGTTTCTATCACAGTGTCTTGAGTTGATAACGCTTATAACCCTCGTATGTAAATCCCGGAATAGAACGCATGGCACCAGAAACGTACGGGCTTATCAGCCTGTTTCCGGCGATGCTCGCCATTGTACTGACGTTGTTCACTCGCCAAGTACTGCTCTCGCTGTTTGCAGGTATCTGGATCGGTGCGACGGTTCTCGTCGGCTGGAACCCGGCCGCCGGAGCCGCTCGAAGCCTCCAGTTTGTCGTGGATAACGTGACTGAGCCGTTTAATGTCAAACTGCTCTTGTTCACGTTCCTTATCGGGGCAATGCTGGGGATGATCTTCCTCTCCGGCGGGATGAATGCGCTGGCGTCACAGATGGTCAAGCGCATTCGAACCCGTCGGCAGGCGGCGCTTGGCACGTCGCTACTGGGGATGACGATCTTCGTCGACTCGTACGCCTCGACAATGATTACCGGGTCGGTCATGCGGCCGATCACCGATAAGTTCGACATCAGTCGCGAGAAGTTGGCGTACATCCTTGACTCAACCACTGCCCCGACCGCATCGATATCAGTTGTCTCGACGTGGCTCGGATTCGAGGTCGGCCTCATCGCCGAGCAACTGACCACAATTGGGGTGGACCGAAGCGCGTTCCTGCTGTTCCTCGAATCGATTCCCTATCGATTCTACAGCCTGCTCGCACTTGCAATGGTATTCATTGTTGTCATCGCCGACCTCGACTTCGGCCCGATGGCGGAGGCCGAACGCAGAGCCAGAGAAGAGGGGAAGGTCCTCGGCGACAACGCCGACCCGCTGATGGAAACACAGGAAGACGATATCGTGACGCCCGACCACGTTGAGCCGCGGTGGTGGTACTTCGCCGCGCCAATCATCGCACTTGTGGGGGTAACCGGGTTCTCGCTGTACTACTCCGGCGGTGGATTCGCTGGCCGGGGCCTTACCGATGCGCTGTCGAACGCGGCCACTGCGGATGCCATCGTCTGGGCCTCGTTCTCGGCCTGTCTGGTCATTTTGACCATTCTCGTCGGGCACGCACGAATCGCAGTTGACGAAGTGAGCGACGCTATCTTCGAGGGGTTCAAGATGGTGATGTTCCCCGTCGCGGTGCTCTCGCTCGCGTGGTCTATCGGTGCCGTGAGCCAGGCACTCGGTGTCGGTCCATACGTCATCGCCATCAGCGAGGGAATTATCACGGCTGGGATGTTGCCCGCCGTCATTTTCGTCAGCGCGGTGATTATCAGCTTCAGCATCGGCACGTCCTGGGGGACGATGGGTATCCTGTTCCCGGTCGCAATCCCGCTCGGACACGCGCTCGGTGCGCCGCTGGCACCGGCTATCGCGGCGATTCTGACCGGCGCGCTGTTCGGTGACCACTGTTCGCCGATATCGGACACCACGGTGATGTCGAGTATGTTCGCCGCGAGCGACCACGTCGACCATGTGAACACCCAGATTCCCTACGCGGTGCTGGCCGGCATCGTCGCAACGGGACTGTTCCTGATGGCCGGCTACGGCGTCCCGGCGTACATCGCGCTTCCGATCGGACTGGCCGCTGTCGGGTCCGTGACGTACCTGCTCTCAGAACAGTTGTCCGTCGAGGTCCCGAGTTCGTACGGGTCGAAAGCGGACTGAGACGGTCCGCTTTCTGAAGTGCTGTCGTCTCGTCTAAACGATTTCCCAGCCGTCGTCGGTCCGCTCGACCACGTTATCGTCCGCGAGCCGAGTGAGTGCTTCCTCGACGATCTCTGGCGGCGCTTCGATCTCTCTGGCCAGCGCCGGCACCGTGTCGATACCGTTTGCGAGCCCGCTGACCAGTTCTGCGTACAGTCGTCCGTCGCCGTTCTCGAAGCCGGAGTCGATGCGGTCCCGCACGTCCGTCAGACGGGCCTGCACCCACCGCTGGGCCAGCGACAGTTCGTTCTCTAGCTGCTGGAGATGCTCCAGTTCGCGTGCCAGGTCGTGAAAATTCCCGCCAGCTTCCTCGCCTACATCTATCGAGAGGTGACGGCAGGAGGGCATCTCGAACTCGGGATTTGCCGGATAGGCGCTCTTGGTGCCGAACTCATAGGGAGAGACACGGACCTCCAGACGGAGGTTCCGGGCGATAGAGAAGTACTTCCGGCGCTGGTCGTCTGTCCGGGAGTCGATGAGCCCGGCGTCTTCGAGCTTCTGGAGGTGGTCGATGACGGCTTTCGGGCTAACGCCGATGTATTCGCTGATTTCGGTGACGTAGCAGGGTTTGTGTGCGAGTAGTTTGAGAATCCGCCGGCGGTTGGCGTTTCCAAGGAGATTGAGTAACTCGGCGGAGTCCATCGACACGTAGGTAGCGGGTCACGGTTCAAAAGGGTGACTCTCGTCGGGCGGTTTGCTAGCGTCACCTGCCTACGATAGCTGGGCTATCCACGACGCGCCCTGTGAGCCGCTGTTGCCGCTCCCCTGACCGCTTCCGCCATTACCGCTCTGTCCGCCGTCGTTCCCCTGCCCACCATCATTTCCGCCGCCATTTGCGTTGTCGTTGCCACCGTCAGAAGCGCTGTCAGAATCATCAGCACCACCACTGCCGGCGGAATCGTCACTGTCAGAACTGTCGTCAGAGTCGCCGGCATTCTCGTTCCCAGAACTATCGTCAGAGTCGCCGGCATTCTCGTTCCCAGAACTATCGTCAGAGTCGCCGGCATTCTCGTTCCCAGAACTATCGTCAGAGTCGCCGGTATTCTCGCTCCCAGAACTGTCGTCAGAATCCGCCGTGTTGGCTGAATTATCGTCCCCGTCACTGTCAGAAGCCCCATCAGAACCAGTGCTGCCTCCCGCGGTATCGTCGCCGCTGTCGTTCTCATCACCACTCCCATCGCTGTTGCCCCTGTCGTTACCCTGCTCAGCTCCGTTTCCCCCACTCTGAGCTGTGTCGTCGGACTCGTCGGTTTCGTTTTCGCCGTCGTCAGGCCCGTCGTCCGGTGGACCTCGGTCACTCTCGTTCCCTTGCTGTCCGGGGGCATCTGCAGGCGGTCCCTGTTCGCTTTCGTTGACACCCTCCTCAGACACGTTGGCTGGTGGGCCCCGGTCGCTCTGGTTGCTCCCAACGTCGTCCGGTGGTCCTTGGTCAGTTCGGTTGACACCGGCGACGTCCGGTGGCCCCTGATCATCCGGGCCGGCGGTCTCTGGCGGTCCGGCGATGCCGCGAGCAATCGATGCGACCTGCTGACCGGAGAGCTTGCTGGCGTTCTGTTTCAGGCGCTCCAGTGCGGTGTCGTTCACACCGGTCTGTTCGGCGGCCGTGTCAGTGTCGTTGATGGCGGTCTGCAGGCCCGCGATTTCTGTCGTGAGCCGGCTTCGCTGCGCCACGTAGGCTTGCTCACTGATATTTCCGTTTTCGTATCGCTGTTCGAGCGTGGCGTTGCGCTCCTGCAGTCGTTCGAGTCGGCGCTCAAGTGAGCCGGTTCGGTCCGTGACCAGTTCGGCTCGTTCGGTTCCGTTGGACTGGTTGTATGCCGACCGCCACATCCCGTTTTCCACTGTGTCGTTCGCGGCGGCGGAGTTCGACTGCAAGAACGCAGTGAGTTGCGCTCCCATCCCGCTGGCAGAGTTGTTCTGCGTGGCCACTGTCTCCGTCGCGGTCTCCTGTGCTGTCACGGCCGGGAGGCCGACAGCGACAGTCCCGACGATGACCAGCACGGTGAGGAGCGTGGCCTGGCGTGGGCTCATTCCTATCCCTGCCTCTGTCCTCCCTCATCAAAAAGAAACGCCTTCGTTCGCGTCGTTCATCGACGCTTGAAACCGCCTCAGATAGTCCAAGAGTGTTTAAGCTGTCTTTTTACTCGGCACTTGCATCGGCAGCAGCCGCCAGGCGATTCCCACCGATAGCACCGAGAGTGCGACGGTCGCGAGCGGCAACACCACCCCTGGGTCGTATCGCAACGGCGGATGGTAGCCGAAGCCGTAATCGAGGACGTCGTTAGCGAGTGCCAGCACCAGCGCAGTCACGAGCGCGCCCTTCGTCGTTCGGGCGTAGTGTGGGACTAACAGTCCCTCGGCGACGAAGCCGAGGTGGGTAATGATGATGCCGAAATACGCCCACGGAGCCGGGAAGTAGGCGTCGAAGCCGATGTTTAACGCCACGACAGTCCACAGCCCCATCTTGACCAGCCAGACCAGCGCAATCGTGTGGAGGTACGCGAGCGGCACCGTCAGCGGAACCTCGTCGAGCGACTTGCCGAGGAATGGCAGGAGGGTCGCTACCGACAGCGTCATCAGGAACAACGCGGCCGGCGAATCGGCGTACAGCGGCCAGAGAAACGTCGACACTTCGGGCATTGTTTCGACGTAGAACCGGACGCCAACGAGCATCGCGACAGCGTTGACGACCAGCAGCCACACGAGACTCGGCGTCTGTTCCAGATAGTACCGCGCGTACCGACGTGGCAACGGCCCCCGCTGCTCGCTCATAGGTCGACTCGGGGCCGGCCGTGGCAAAGCCCTGTCGGACGGGAGTCGGCATCGGGTCACCGGCCCCCCGAATCCGCGCTGTTTGCACGACGGCAAAAGGTTGCCGGCGAACACTTATGTGTGTGAGTGTCACACATACACTTGCACCGATGTTCGAACAGTTTTCGCGGGGATACTACCTCGGCCGCCTCTACGTCGAACCGAGAGACGACGCGGCGGCCGCGATGTGTCGCGAGCAGCACGAACGAGTGAACGAACAGTTGTACGCCTCCGGAGACGGGGTTGAGCGCACAGACTATCCGCTGGTAATGAAACTCGGTTCCCAGCATTTCGCCGTCCACGGGGACGAACAGGTCCCGGCGGACACACTCGTCGTTCCCGAACCGATGCTCGAAGACGCCAACGTCCGGAACCCGCCCAGCCTCGAAGAAGTGTTTCTGGCGAAAGCGGACCACGCCGCACAACTGCTCTCTATCTCCGAGGGGACGCCGACACTGCCCGACACCGCTGTCTGAGGGGGCACAACTCCGTTTTACTGTCTTTTCTCCGTCCACCGAGTGGGGGAAATGCTTGAAACGCGTGATAAGTAGGTTATACCCTTAAGCTACAGACCAATGCGGTTCAGGGGCTTCTAGTTCCCTGTATGTCACAGCGAAGTCACACCGACAACTGGGACAGCGCTACAGAATCCAAATTCTACCTCCCCGCCGGGGTTACCCCGTCGTCCGAAGCCAGTTGGTCCGAGCGGCTCTGGGCCATGCTATTCAATCATCGCGTCTGAGCCGGCGACATCACTGCACGGGAACCCCTTGCCCAGCGGGCGGGTCCCTCTCTCAAGCCGACCTGCACAGACGGGAAATAAAATCCGCATTGCCTCCGTACTCAGAACTCACGACCAACCGACTCAGTTAAGCCACCGCACGACCACCTTCACCCAGTAACGAGAATTTGAGACAAAGCCGCCACAGACATCTCGAACGAACACTGTAATTGCACGTTTTGCCACACTCACACCACTACCCTACAACTAATGACCGATATCAAGGCGGTCGTCCGGGTCGAGCACCCTGACATCGTGCTTACAGAGACCGTGACCCACGCCCCAGATTCGAACGTCAGGTCCGTGTCAGAGGCGGGTACGGACCCGACGTCGGGCAGGTTCTTTTACAATATCGAATCGCCTGATTTCCAGCAGTTCGAGGCCGGGTTACAGAACGACAGCACTATCGGCGAATTCGAGCGCGTCATCGAAACCAGAGACAACGAGGCCATCTACAGCTTTGAGTACACTGACGAGGCGAAGATTCTCTCTCCCGTAATCTCATCCGCGAATGGGGTTATCCTCGACATGGAAAACGACGGGAGCGCATGGATACTGACGATATGGATGCCAGAGCGAACGGCTCTCGCTCATCTCTGGGACTATGCTCAAGAGAACGACATCGACATCGACCTGCTGCGCGTGAACGAATACGCCAGTCTGGGCAACACGGATGCGGGGTTGACTGATAGCCAGCGGGAAGCGCTTCTCGTCGCACTCGAGACGGGGTATTTCGAAGAACCACGGAACGCGACCCTCAGCGACGTTGCCGCCGACCTAGACATCTCTCAGCCTGCGGCCAGCGGTCTCCTTCGACGCGGCATCAAGCGGCTCATCATCTCCTCGCTGAGAGATGACGACGGACCGCCGAACTGAGCGGGAGTGTTCCGATGCAGCGACGGTTCGGGAAGTCACTTTTAAGCCCGTCCCCGTCTGCCATCCAGTCGATGCTTGACCGGTTGCTGGGACGGGCGTCGCTGAAGGAGCGAGTAGCCGAACTTGAGGAGGCAAACCACCACCTCGAACGACAGCTCGACGCCGAGAAGGAGCGCCGCGCCGACGCAGCGACCGAGCGCCAGCGGGCCGAGGCCGAGGTCAATCGGCTGGAGGACCGCGTCGCCGAACTTCAGGACCGAGTCGAACGCCTGCAAGACGAGGAGGGAGAATCGACGTTCCGAGCCGAGGAAACGCTCAGTCGGGCGCGACTGAGTGAGGTCCTCGACCGGCTGGAATCCGTCGAGACAGAACCAGAGGGGGTCTTTACCGCCTACGTCGATGCGGAGCGCTCCCTGCCGGGTCCAGTCCGGGACGCCTTCGGTGACCGCGCATCGCTGGTCGCCAGCGCCGCACCGTGTCTCGCAGTCACCGACGACGCCGGCCTCCTGTCGGCGTGTCTGTCCGTCCCCGCGCCGCCGTCGCCGTTCACCGGGTGGGCCGACACGGTCCAGCTGGAGCGGTCGTGGTTCGAACCGACCGGCGAGCACGTCGTCGCGCTGGTTCGCTCGGACCTGTTCGCCATGGGCGAGTACGACGGCCGGGAGCAAACTGCGTTCCACGGGTTCGACTCGGAGCTAAAGAGCCAGCACTCCAAGGGCGGCTTCTCACAGAGCCGGTTCGAGCGGCTCCGGGACCAGCAGATCGACTCTCATCTTGACCGCTGCCGGGCCGCTATCGAGGAGGTGTCCCCCGACCGGCTGTACGTCGTCGGCGAGGGGTCGGTTATCCACGAGTTCGAGGACCTCTCGACGGCGATGAAACCAGTCGACGCGACTGGGGAGCCCGACGCAGCACTTGACGATGCCGTCCGGTCACTGTGGACCGTTCGGTTGCGCGTGCCGTAGTTTGGGCCCTGTTCATTCCGGCACCCTCGGTGCCGGTTCCGTAGCTTTTTCGCGGGGCGGTGATTCTGTCCGGCCATGGCCGTAGCCATCTTAACACACGACGCCTTCCCCGACCGAGCCAAAACAGCCGTCGGGCTGTTGCGGTACGGTGACCGAACGGTACGCGCGCTTATCGACCGCGAGCGGGCCGGCCAGCGCGTCCACGACTCGCTGCCGGACGTACAGGACGCGCCAGTCGTCGCATCGATGGCCGACGCACCCGAGGTGGACGCGCTCGTCATCGGCATCTCGCCTATCGGCGGCGAGTTCGACGAGTCCTGGCGTGAGGATGTCCGCACGGCGCTCGAACGCGGCTGTGACGTGTATTCTGGACTGCACGACTTCTTGGCTGACGACGATGAGTTCGCCCGCCTTGCCGCGGAACACGGCGCCGAACTGCACGACCTGCGCAAGCCGCCCGAAGACCTGACCGTGGCAGCGGGGACCGCCGGCGACGTGGACGCGACAGTCGTCACGACCGTCGGGACCGACTGCTCGACGGGGAAGATGACTGCCTCGTTCGAGATTCGCGACGCGGCGCGGGAACGTGGCCTTGACGCCGCTGTCGTCCCGACCGGCCAGACCGGCATCGCTATCTCCGACCGGGGTATCGTCATCGACCGCGTCATTGCCGACTACGCTGCCGGCGCGGTGGAACGGTTGGTCGAAGAAGCGCAGGCGGCAGACCTCCTCGTCGTCGAAGGACAGGGCGCGCTGGCCCATCCGGCCTACTCGGGTGTGACGACGAGTATCCTCCACGGGTCGGTCCCGGATGCGCTCGTCATGTGTCACGAGGCTGGCCGGGAGGCCATCCACGGCTACGAGTCGTTCGATATTCCGCCCCTCCCCGAGTACGTCGATATCTACGAGCGTCTGGCCGCCCCAATCTCTGATGCGTCCGTCGTCGCGGGCATGTTGAACACGCGCCACCTCGACGACGATGCGGCCGCGGATGCCGTTGCGGGGTACAGCGCCGCTCTGGATGCACCGGCGACTGACCCGGTCCGCCACGGCGTCCCCGACGAGGTACTGGACGCCATCCTATGAACTGGACCGTCGACCGCCACGACCTGCCGCTGTCGAACCCATTCGGCATCTCGCGGGAGACCAGTGAGACCAGCGAGACCGCCACAGTCGAACTCACCCACGAGGGAACCACCGGCATTGGAGCCGTCACGCCGTCGGCCTACTACGACGAGAGCGCCCAGTCGGTGGCTCAAACGCTGCCGTTGCTCTGTGAGACCGTCGACGGCATCGGTGACCCACACGCCCAGCAACGCATTGAGCGGGACCTCGCCGAGCAAGCGCCGGACCAGCCAGCCGCTCGGATGGCACTCTCTATCGCCGTCCACGACCTCGCCGCTCGGCAGTTAGACCTGCCGCTGTACCGCCAGTGGGGGCTCGACCCCGACGCGGTTCCGCCGACCACCTACACGGTCGGCATCGACTCGCCCGAGCGGATGGCCGAGAAAGCAAGGGAGGCGGCCGACAGCGGCTTCGGCCATCTGAAGGTCAAACTTGGGACTGGGGACGACCGGGCGCGGCTGGACGCGGTCCGGGACGCGGCCCCCGATGCCGAACTACGTGTCGACGCCAACGCCGCCTGGACTGCACAGGAGGCTATCGACAATGCGGACTGGCTTGCCGACGCTGGCGTCACGATGCTGGAACAGCCGGTCGAGGCCCACGATATCGACGGCCTCCGCCGCGTGACCGACGCGACCGAAATCCCCGTCGCCGCCGACGAGTCCTGCGTGACTGCGTCGGACGTGCCGCGGGTCGCTGACGCCTGTGATATTGTCAACGCCAAACTCGTCAAATGCGGCGGCCTCCGGCCCGCAACCCGACTGCTCAACGCCGCCGACGCCCACGGCCTCGACCTGATGCTCGGGTGTATGGTCGAGTCCAACGCCAGTATCGCCGCGGCGGTCCACCTCGCACCGCTTGTCGACTACGTCGACCTCGATGGTGCGCTCTTGCTGGCGTCAGACCCCTACGACGGCGTGTCGCTCGACGGCGACGTGTTCGACCTCACTGCAGTATCGGCCGGCACCGGGGTCCGGCGGATGCGAGATGCGTAGCTGCGAAGTCACACAATAAAAAATCAGGTTCGGCCGACGACCGCTTACGCCGACTCGGCGGCGTCCAGCAGTTCGTCGTAGTCCGGCTCGTTGGTCGGGTCATCGGCGACCCAGCTGTAGGCGACTTCGCCGTCGTCGTCGACGACGAACACGGCGCGGTTTGCGACGCCGAGCAGCCCGAGGTCTTCGATGTCAATTTCGAGACCGTAGTCCTGAATCGCCGACCGGCCCATGTCGCTGAGCAGGTCGAACTCCAGCCCGTGCTCATCACGGAAGGAGTTCAGCGAGAACGCCGAGTCGGCGCTGAGGCCGAGGACCGTCGCGCCGGCGTCGTGGAAGTCACCGAGGTGCTCCTGCAGGGC
>NZ_JAAOHT010000100.1:0-10919 GCF_011440255.1 Haloarcula sp. JP-Z28
GTAGTAGCCGGGAGCAGTGCCCGGATGTCGACCGACTCGCTGCCCAGTACTACGAACCCCGTGAAGATAGTCAGGAAGCCCGCCACTGCGGTCGGGGTGATTGCCTCACCGAGCAAGGCCCACCCGCCGAGCGTTGACACGACGGGGACCACGTAGAAGATGAGGTTGGCCTGAATTGCACCGGTGACATCGAGCAGGCCGAAGTAGGCGATGTAGGCGATTGCGCCGGCGAAGATGCCGACGTACAGCAGGGCTGCTATCGCAGTCGGCGACCACACCGCCGTGGCCGCGGATTCGCCCATACCGATGCTCAGCGCATGGCAGAGCGCGGCGGCGACAGGGAGCGCCCACGCGGTTCGGACCGTACTCGACAGGCCACCGCCGGACCACCGGATGAGCACGCTGCCCAGCGCCGCGCTAGCCGCGCCAGCGAACAGGATGAGCTTGCCGATGCCCCCGCTCAGGAGCATTGCCGGGTCAGGGCTAACGACGAGACCGACACCGAGCAGGCCGATAACGATCCCGAGACCGCCGCGGGCCGAGAGTCGTTCGTCGGAGAGCAAGATAGCGGCGAACACCGGCGTCAGTATCGGGTTGAGGCTGAAGATGATAGCGGCAACCGCGCTGGTAGCGGACTGCTGGCCGACGAATATCAGCGCGTTTGCGAGGCCGAGCGCGAACAGGCCTGTCGAGAGAATCCCAAGCACGTCGCCTCGGGTCCGTGGGAGCAGTTCGTCCCGGGACCGCGTCACCACAACATACCCAAGGAGCACGACAGCGGCGATGTCGAACCGGAGAGCGACGAACAAAAGCGGCGGGAGATACGACAGTCCGGCCTTCGCGCCGACGAAGGTCCCGCCAAGCAGGACACTGGCAACGGCGGCGAGGGCGAAGGTCCGGCGCGAAATCATACCGCCACCTCGTATTTAGTTTCTGATACAACTGCACAGCCGACAGAGAGAGCACGGAGAGAAACCTGAATCATCGTACTCTACAGTACGGTATCGATGCTTATAGGCCCGTTTAGAAAATATTACATAACGCGAAACGGCCGAACACCCGTGGCGGATGTGCACGGTGTGAAATTATTTCATACTACGAAAGCGCTTTAGGACGGACTCCCTAACGTGGCGGTATGGAATCGGCGCTCGAAGAGATCGAGTTCCTCGCGCTCTCGTCAAACCGGGTCGAGGTGTTGCGGCTTCTGGCCACGGAGCCACACTCACGCGGGGAACTGGCGGCCGAAACCGGCGCGTCACAGGCAACGCTCGGCCGGATCATCGCTGACTTCGAAGAGCGGTCGTGGATTCGCCGAACAGGGGACGAGTACGTCGCCACGGCGACGGGCCGCATCGTTGCTAACGGGTTCACCGACCTCCTCGGTAGCCTCGAAACCGAGCGGCGGCTGCGCGACATCGTCCAGTATCTCCCCACCGATGCGATGGCCTTCGACCTGCAACATCTGGCCGACGCCACGATAACCGTTCCAAGTCAGACGCGCCCGAACGCGCCGGTCCAGCGATTACTCGACCTGCTTCGAGATGCCGAGGAAGTCCGGACGTTCTCCCATGCGTTCAACGACCAGGCGATTCGAGTCGTTCAGGAACGGGTCACCGCCGGCGAACAGCGGTTCTCGGGCGTGTTCTCGCCCGGCGCGATAGACGCACTGGCGGCGGACGACCGACTCCGGAAACGACTCGAATCGCTGCGTGCCGAACCGGACGCGTCAGTCCGGGTGCGAACCGACGGTGTGCCACTTGCGGTGATGATCGCCGACGACGTGGTCCATCTGCTGTTGCGGGACGACAACGGCGTTCTACAGGCGTCGATCGATACGACCGCGCCGGCCGTCCGCGAGTGGGCTATCGAGGCGTTCGACGCGTACTGGGCGTCCGCGGAACCGCTCTCCGACGAGTGGGCGCTGTAGCCACTGTTTCTGATCGTCGGAGCCGCTGTAAGAATCAATAGAACCGCTACCGGACCAGATACGGGTCGTCGTTCGGCAGGAACCGCCCGAGGTCCGCCTCGCGGCGATAGTCGGTCTTCAGTAGCGCAGTCAGGACGTCGACAAGGGCGTCTTCGTCGTCGTCGCTCCACTCCGCGGGCTCTTTGATCGGGTAGACGAGCCAGCCGCTGCCGGGCACCTCGGTTGCGTGCAGCGCGTCCATGTCGATCGATTCGGTCGGCTCCGAGGTCGTGTTCGCGAACACGTGTCGCGTGGCCCGCTCGCCGACAGGCAGGAGGACGTGGGCAGTGATGGCCCGGAGTTCTGTGTCGAACAGCGGCTCCAGAGCTTCGTAATCCGCGTCTGTCGGCCGGTCGCCGCCGCACATGTACAGGTACGACAGGTAGGTCTTCTCGACGGTCGGCGGCGTGCCGGCCTCGGCGAGCAGTCCGGCCTCAACGAGCGCCCGCTGGAGGCGCTCGCCCGCAGCGTTGTCGGTAAACGGGATGCCAGACGTTGCGCCACCGTGGACGCCGGGGTGGTCACCGATGACGTGGAAGTGGGCGTTGGCGTCGCCGTACCCCGGCACAAACGGCTCACACGGTGCGTCGAAGCCAAAGGGGTTGTGCTGGCGGGCCGTGACGTTCTTCACGCGCGAAAGCAACGGGCCGTCGCTCAAAACTCCGCCGGTTTCCGTTATCGAATACGAGAAATAATGGTTAAGTTTGATAACGCTTTTCTCGGATGCCCGCAAGGAGTCGGATATGCTCCGGTCCGGGAGAAGTGATATCGCGTGAGCCACGATGACCGTGTCGAGGACCTTCGGGAACGAAAAGCCGAGGCCGAACGAGGCGGTGGCGAGGAACGAATCGAGGCGCAACACGACCGCGGGAAACTCACCGCGCGTGAGCGCATCGATTACTTCCTCGACGACGGCACCTTCGTCGAGATCGACTCGCTCCGTGAACATCGCTCGACGAACTTCGACATGGCCGACAAGAAAGTACCGGGAGACGGCGTCGTCGTCGGCTACGGCAAAGTCGACGGCCGCCGGGTGTACGTCTTCGCCCACGACTTCACCGTCTTCGGCGGGTCGCTGGGCGAGGCGTTCGCACAGAAAGTCTGTAAGGTGATGGACAAGGCCATCGAAACGGGCGCACCCATTATCGGGCTGAACGACTCCGCCGGCGCGCGGATTCAGGAGGGCATCGACTCGCTGGCGGGCTATGCCGATATCTTCCATCGCAATCAGCAAGCCAGCGGTGTCGTCCCACAGATTTCGGCCATCATGGGGCCGTGTGCCGGCGGCGCGGTGTACTCCCCCTCGATCACGGACTTCGTCTACATGGTCGAGGAGACCAGCCACATGTTCATCACCGGGCCCGACGTCATCGAGACAGTGACCGGCGAGGAGGTCGGCTTCGACGAACTCGGCGGCGCGAAGACCCACGCCTCCGAGTCCGGGGTGGCCCACTTCACGGCCGCCGACGAGAAGGACGCGATGGACGACATCCGCTACCTCCTCTCGTATCTCCCGCAGAACAACGTCGAGGACCCGCCGCGGGTCAAACCTTGGGACGACCCCGAACGCCGAGACGAGGAACTGAAATCGGCTGTTCCCGACGCGCCACAGAAACCCTACGACATGACGGACGTCGTCGGGCGTATCGTCGACGAGGACTCCTTCTTCGAGGTGGCTGAGGACTTCGCGCGCAACATCGTCATCGGGTTCGCCCGCATGGACGGTCACAGCGTCGGTGTCGTCGGCAATCAGCCACGAGTCAACGCCGGGACGCTGGACATCAACGCCTCGCGGAAGGGCGCGCGCTTCGTCCGGTTCTGTGACGCGTTCAACATCCCGATTCTCACGTTCGTCGACGTGCCCGGGTTCATGCCCGGCAAGGACCAGGAACGCAACGCCATCATCAACCACGGCGCGAAGCTCCTGTACGCCTACTCTGAGGCCACCGTGCCGCTGGTGACCGTCATCACCCGGAAGGCCTACGGCGGGGCCTACGACGTGATGGCGTCGAAGCACATCGGCGCGGACATGAACTACGCCTGGCCGACCGCCGAAATCGCCGTGATGGGGCCGAAAGGTGCGGTGAACGTCCTCTACGACGACGAACTGGAGGACGCCGACGACGTGGAGGCCCGCCGGCAACAACTCATCGACGAGTACCGCGACGCCTTCGCAAACCCCTATACGGCGGCCAAGCGCGGCTTCGTCGACGATGTCATCGAACCCCAGGAAACCCGCCCGCGGCTCATCGACGACCTTGACCTCCTCCGGGGGAAACGCAAGGACCAGCCCGACCGCAAGCACGGCAACATCCCACTGTAACGATGGCGGCTGACACTGACTCGGCTGTCGATGCAGATCTGGTCGCAGAAATCGCCGCCCAACTCGACGACGCGTCGACGGCCGAAGCGGCTGCTATCGCCGTCGCTATCGGCGCACACCTCACCGACCGCCAGCGTGCGGCAGCAGCGGCCGCGGCGGCTGCGGCGGCAGACGACGGTGACTCCTGGGACGGCAGACAGTGGTCGTTCTCTGGGCGCGTTGAAGCCACGCAGAAGCGGTCCGTTCGGGTTCGCTCGGACGCGCCGACCGACCCCTGGAGCGCTGCCGGCCGCGCCGAACGGTTCTAATCGCGGACAGTTTTTTATCAGTTGCTCGGCGACGCCCTGAGTCGGTTTGTGGTCATGTTCCATACTGACATGATTATATATGTAAGTTTGGCCGCTATCTGCGCATAGTTTTATGGGCCGACTCTCAGTATGAGGGCGTATGTTCGATAAGGTGCTCGTCGCTAATCGCGGGGAGATAGCGGTGCGCGTGATGCGCGCATGCGAGGAGTTGGGCATCGGCACAGTGGCCGTCTACTCTGATGCCGACAAGCACGCCGGTCACGTCCGGTATGCGGACGAGGCGTACAACGTCGGTCCGGCCCGTGCCGCAGACTCCTATCTCGACCAGGAAGCGATTATCGACGCGGCCAAGCAGGCCGACGCTGACGCCATTCACCCGGGGTACGGCTTTCTCGCGGAGAACGCCGACTTCGCCGCGCGCGTGCAGGAAACGGACGGCGTCACCTGGGTCGGCCCCGAGAGTGAGTCAATGGAGGCACTGGGCGAGAAGACGAAGGCTCGCAAGATCATGCAGTCGGCTGACGTGCCTATCGTCCCGGGGACGACCGACCCGGTCGAAGACCCCGAGGAAGTCGTCGAGTTCGGCGAGGAAAATGGGTTCCCGGTGGCTATCAAGGCCGAAGGCGGTGGTGGCGGCCGTGGAATGAAAATCGTCCACGACCCTGAAGAAGCCGAAGAACAGCTCGAAAGCGCAAAACGGGAGGGAGAGGCGTACTTCTCGAACGACTCTGTCTATCTCGAACGCTATCTGGAGAACCCCCGCCACATCGAGGTCCAGATTATCGCCGACCACCACGGCAACGTCCGGCATCTGGGCGAGCGTGACTGCTCGCTCCAGCGCCGCCACCAGAAAGTTATCGAGGAGGGTCCCTCGCCGGCCCTGAACGATGCGCTCCGCGAGAAGATCGGCGACGCTGCCCGACGCGGCGTCCGCGAATCGGACTACTACAACGCCGGGACTGTCGAGTTCCTCGTCGAAGAGGACACCGACCGCGAGCAAGGGGAACTGCTCGGCGAGGAGGCGAACTTCTATTTCCTCGAGGTTAACACCCGCATTCAGGTCGAGCACTGCGTCACCGAGGAGATCACCGACATCGACATCGTCAAGTGGCAACTGCGGGTGGCGATGGACGAGGAGATCACCTTCGACCAAGACGACGTGGAAATCGAGGGCCACGCGATGGAGTTCCGCATCAACGCCGAGAACGCCGCTGACGACTTTGCGCCCGCAACCGGCGGTAGCCTCGACACCTACGACCCGCCGGGCGGTATCGGCGTCCGCCTCGACGACGCGCTCCGGCAGGGCGACGACCTCGTCACGGACTATGACTCGATGATCGCGAAGCTCATCACCTACGGCGGGGACCGTGAGGAGTGTATCGAGCGCGGGAAACGGGCGCTCAAGGACTTCGACATCGAAGGCATCCCGACCGTCGTTCCGTTCCACCGCCTGATGCTCACCGATGAGAAGTTCGTCAACGGGACACACACCACAAAGTACCTCGACGAGCACCTCGACCGGACGCGCATCGAAGAAGCGCAGGAGCAGTGGGGCACGGTCACCGAATCCGACGGCGAAGGCGACGAGGACGAGGAAGTCGTCGAACGCGAATTTACCGTTGAGGTCAACGGCAAGCGCTTCCAGGTCGACCTCGAAGAGCGCGGCGCACCCCCAATCAACGTCGGCAACGTAGACGCCGACGGTGGGAGCCAGCCACAGCGGCCACAGGGTGGCAGTAGCTCTGACAGCGGAGGCGGCAGTGCCACCACCGCCGAGGGTCAGGAGGTTGCCGCTGAGATGCAAGGGACGATTCTGGAGGTCAACGTCGAGGAAGGCGACGAAGTCGAGGCCGGCGACGTTCTCTGTGTGCTCGAAGCGATGAAGATGGAAAACGACATTGTCGCCGAACGCGGCGGCACTGTCAACGACGTAGCCGTCAGCGAGGGCGAATCCGTCGACATGGGCGACTTGCTCTTTGTGATCGGGTGAGCGCGGCCTGCCCGCCGCGCGCTGCAGACGCCTTTTATTCCGGCCGGTCGAAGCCCCGGATATGAACGACACACGCCACCGGGTGCTCGATGCACTGGCCGACGGTCCTGTTTCGGGGCCGACTCTCGCCGACGAACTGGATATCTCTCGCTCCGCGGTCTGGAAGCACGTTGAAGCGCTCCGTGACGAGGGGTTCGAGATCCGTAGCGACGACGCGGGCTACGCCCTCGATTCGGTACCGGAGTTCGGGGCGAGCGCGGTCGAATACGGCCTCGATGCGCCGTTTTCTGTCGAGTACCACGACAGCATTCCCAGCACGAACGCACGCGCCAGAGACCTTGCGGCAGAAGGGGAGTCAGACACTGTGGTGCTGGCCGACGAACAGACCGGCGGCCGGGGGCGCCTCGACCGTGATTGGCACTCGCCGAGCGGCGGAATCTGGCTCTCGGTACTGTTCCGTCCCGACGTGCCGATGGCCCACGCGCCGGTGTTCACGCTTGCGGCCGCTGTCGCGGTGACACGGGCGGCACGTGAGGCCGGCGTCGAGGCCGGCATCAAGTGGCCCAACGACGTACTCGTCCGCCACGGCGACGAGGAGCGCAAACTGGTCGGCATCCTCACCGAGATGGAGGGGGAGGCCGACCGCGTCTCCTGGGTCGTCGTGGGCATCGGGGTCAACGCGAACGTCGACCCAGCAGACCTGCCCGATGAAGCAAACCCGACGAGTCTCTCGACCGAACGGGGCGAGCCGATCGACAGGCGACTGTTCACGCAGCGACTGCTAGAAGAATTCGACGCGTTGCGACAGGATACGGGGCGCGTCGTCGAGGCGTGGCGGGAGTACGCGACGACGCTGGGCAAACGGGTCCGGGTCGAGACACCGGGAGGCCCTATCGAGGGCGAAGCCGTGGACGTACAGTTCCCAGGCGCGCTCGTTATCGAGACAGCATCCGGTACAGAGGTCGTTTCAGCGGGGGACTGTGAGCATCTCCGCCCGGTTTCGGAGTGAGCGCAACGACAGGGGACACGTCACTGTGGGACGCCGGCAGGCTGCTCATCCTCCGGGAGGTCTTGCATCGCTGTCTCCACCGGAACGGTGACGACTGGGACGTGGGCTGACCGGACGACCCGTTCGGCGACGCTGCCCAGCAACAGGCGGTCGATGCCGCCGCGACCGTGGGTCCCCATCACGATGAGGTCACAGCCGTGCTGGCTCGCGTACTCGACGATTTCCCGGCTTGGGCTTCCCTCGGCCGTAGCTCGCGTGACAGTCACGTCGTCGGCAACGAGACGTTCCACCATGTCCAGCGCCATCTCACCTTCGCGGTGAAGCGAGTCGGTAACGCCCTCCCACGTCGGCTCGTGCGGGAGCGTGGAGAACCGACCGATGTCGACGACGTACAGCGCGTGAATCTCACTGTCGTGAGCCGTTGCAAGCGCCTCAGCGTGTGTGAGTATATCTCTCGACCCCGCTGATCCGTCAGTCGGGACCAGTATCCTGTTGTACATACTGTACTATTGACTGGCTGAACGGATATAGTTTGGTAAAAGATAACATGCAACAACCAAACAGGGTAGTGTTCAGTTCAACTCTCGGTCTCGTTCGAACTCCGCTGTCCCGGAGTCATCCACGGACGGGCCGTCAAGGGCCTGTTCGAGTCGGCGTTCCAGTTCCGCCTCGCTAATCTCCCCGTTAGCGTAGCGCTCAGAGAGCCGATCGACGGGGTCTGTTTCGTTGGCCTCGCCAGTCGTGTGTGCGGCCTGTGCCCGTGACGCGTCAGTCGCCGACGCCGTTACCTCGTCCTGACCGAAAACCTCTGACACGACCCAGTACACGGCGTAGCCGATGGCCACTATGAACCCGATGGTGACAGCCAGAGAGAGGAGTCCCAGTATGAGACCGATGAGACCGAAGAACAGTCCGAACGCAACTCTCACAGCCGCGATGACGACAAACAACGAGACCAGCCCTAACAGGCCATACAGGAGTATTTTCAGCGGTGTACTCAGGGCGCGGTCGGTGGTGGAGGGCATTGCCCGAAGATACTATTCCCGCAGTGATAAGAATTATTCCGTCATCGGATGGACGACTCGTCGAACGTCGGCCGTCCCTGCCCGACGAACGACTGCCCGAACGGGGTTCTGTGCGCCGCAGAGATTGTCCGAATCCCCGTCGAGCACCAGCAGGCGTGCCGGTTGTCCGGTCTTGATGAGTCCGCCGCCAAGCCCCGCGATTTCGGCTCCGTTGACTGTGGCCATCCGCAACACCTCGCGGGCTGAGAGGTCGTACAGCTTCGCGGTGAACTCCATCTCGCGGAACATCGACGGGCTGTTGAGCATGACGTTGTCCGTCCCGAGCGCGACCGTCGTCCGGTCAGCCAGTGCTTCGACCGGCGGACGGCCAACGCCGGTGACGATGTTCGACCGGGGACAGACCACAACGGGGATTTCGCTGTCGGCGACCCGTTCGAGATGCAGCGACTTGGCGTGAACCATGTGGACGAGGAAATCGGGGTCGAGGTCGAGCGCGGGGTTGATGTCGGAGCTGTCGACTTCCCCCGCGTGGATGCCGAACAGCTTCCCGGCCTGTCGGGTCGCGCGTCGCTCCGCCCCGAACTCACTGTCGTTGGCCCCGCTCGCGCCGAACCCGTCACCCAGTTCCATCGCGTCGGTTGTCTCGCGCCCGAGAATTACGCTTTCGAGGTCTGACCCGGACAGCGCGTCTCGAATCGCCTCGACGCCCTCGACGCCGCCCTCCCGGAACTCGATGAACGCGCCGGTTCCCGACTGTTCCATGAACGACAGCGTCCGCTCCATCGCGGCCACTAATTCGTCTCGGCTCGCATCGTGGAGGAGTCGATGTTTCAGGCCGTCCGGGGGCGCGACCAGTTCCTCCAGCGAGAGCCCCTCGCCGGCCTCCTTGGCGATGGAATCGCCGATATGCGTGTGGGCGTTGACGAACGCCGGCGCTACGATATCGTCGCTGTCGACCGCGGTTTCCTCGACAGCGGTTATCTCCCCGTCTTCGACGACGACACGGCCCTCGACGGCCTCGAACGACCGCCCCGTCAGAATCGTCCCTTCCAGAATCACACTCCCTGTTCGCCCGTTCTCTCAGTTAAACTCATCGAGGGTCGCATGGATACCCGTCCGTACGTCCCGAACCCGAGCCCCGTCGAGGTCGAGTCCGAGTTCGCGGATGGCCGCCGCGCCGACCCGCTCACTCTCGGCTTCCGGCGCATAGACGCCGAGCCGCCACTGGTCGCGCTGAGCGGCGCGGATGGCGTTGACCAGCGTCGACTGTTCACCGAGTCGACGGACCCCACCGTTGACGAGGACACGGCTGCTGGACTCGGTCATCGACGGTTCGGGCGGAATGTCGAGCACAACGGCGTCGCTGTCGACGTTCGCTTCGTCGGCGATAGCCTGCTCCATCGCGCCGACCGCGTCGTGGTCGGCCGCCAGCACCTCGTCGGGCACGGCCTGCCACTCCGCCCAGACGGCGCGTTTGTACAGGTCTCGCTGGGTCAGCCGCCGCGCGTACGCCGCGGTCGCGTCGCACTGTCTGAGCGCCACGAGCAGGTCGTTATCGTCCCACCGGCGAAGCGTCTCGGCCGTTGTATCAGTCGCGGCGAGTAGTTCTTCGGTCCCGCGCCGCAGCATCGACTTGGCGATGCGGGCGACGTGGTGCTGGTAGACAGTGGGGTTCATCAGCGCCCGTGCGAGCAGGAGCGACTCGGCCGTCTGGACGTTCCCCTCATCGAGGACGAGTTCACCGTCGACAAAACACAGCTCCCGGACCAGCCGCTCGTGGTCGATAGTCCCGTATGGAACGCCCGTGTGGTGGGCGTCGCGGACCAGATAGTCCATCCGGTCGACATCCAGTTCGCCGGAGACGAGCTGGCCCAGTTCGCCCTCGCCGGCAACGAGGCCGGCCACGCGGTCCGGATTGAGGCCGTGTTCGGTGAGCACGCGTGCGACAGGGCCGTCACCGAGTAGTTCGTCCACGTCGTCGTGGTACTTGCCCGTTCGGCGGTGGATGAGCGCCTCGACGTTGTGGCTGTACGGTGAATGCCCCACATCGTGGAGTAATGCCGCGGCTCGGACTCGCTCGGCCTGCTGGCCCTCGATACCCAGGTGGGACAGCACTCGGTCTGCGAGGTGATAGACGCCCAGCGAGTGCTCGAATCGGGTGTGGTTCGCCGAAGGATAGACGAGCGTCACCGTGCCGAGCTGGGAGATGTGCCGGAGCCGCTGGACCGGCGGCGTGTCGAGCAATGCCGCCGCGACGCCCTGAACCTCGATATGGTCGTGGACGCTGTCCTTGATTGT
>NZ_JAAOHT010000101.1:0-10877 GCF_011440255.1 Haloarcula sp. JP-Z28
TGGACCAACGGGGCCTTCGGCTACTTCCCCACCTACACGCTCGGGTCGGTGCTGGCCGCGCAACTGGACCACCACGCTCGGCAGGACATTGACGGCTTCGACGACCACGTCCGTGCCGGCGAGTTCGGCCCGATTCACGACTGGCTCACCGAACACGTCCACCAGCACGGCGCTCGCTACCGGACCGACGACCTCGTCGAGGAGGCGACGGGTGAATCCTTCACCGCCGAGCACTTCCTCGATTACGCCGACGAGAAGTACCGCGCGCTGTACGACTGCTGACACGACGGTCGACAAACGTCGTTCCAGATATCGACTCTGATATTATTGGGCAACTCGTTTTATATTCCCCGCTCATTGTGACGACTACTATGGCTGAGAGACCGACGGAAAATGTACCGAGCCAAACAGGGTCGGGAATCGACGACAATATCGACGCGGATATTCAGGACGATATCTCGGAGGACATCGACACGGAGGCCGGCTACAGCCACACCGCTGCAAGCGAGATTCAGACGATGCTGGCCGAGCTGGAGGGGTCGTCGGTCGGTATCGCCGAGGAAACCGCCGACATCCGCGAACAGGCCACCGAGCAGTACGAGAGCCTGACGGACATCGCAAACGAAGTGTCGAACCTCTCTGCGTCGGTCGAGCAGATCGCCTCGTCGTCCGAAGAGGTCTCTGCGGCCTCCCGCGAAGCGAAGGAACTCGCCGAGCGCGGACAGGGGAACGCTGACGACGTCCATGAGGCGATGGAGAACATCCAGCAGGCAGCCGACAGCGTCGCCGAGGACGTCAAGACGATACAGCAGAGCGTTCAGGAGATCGACGAGATCGTCGATGTCATCAACGACATCGCTGACCAGACCAACATGCTGGCGCTGAACGCGTCCATCGAGGCCGCTCGCGCTGGCGAGGCAGGCGAAGGATTCGCCGTTGTCGCAAACGAGGTCAAGAGCCTCGCCGAGGAGTCACAGGAGCAGGCGACGACCATTGAGCAGATGATCGACGGTATTCAGGACGATACCGAGAACGCCGTCGAGAGCCTCGAAGAGAGCAACAACGAGATCGACGAGGGTATCGACACCGTCGAGGAATCGACCCAGATTCTCGGAGAGATCGACGACACCGTCCGCGAGGTCAACAACGGTATCGAGGAGGTCGCGACGGCCACGGACCAGCAGGCTGCTTCGACTGAGGAAGTGGCGAGCATGATCGACCAGTCCACGGATACAGCCGAAGATATCGCCGACAGTACGGCCGACATCGCCGACGAATCCGATGGGCAAACAGACCTTCTCACCGACATCAATCAGGCGATAGACGACCTTGTCGCGGACCTCCAGCGCAACAACTGAGCAGTCTGGATTTATCAGCCCTACAGCTCGAAACGCCCGAGACGAACCAGTCGTTTATTCCTCCGGGTGGCGTACGACCACTATGCGACCGGATCTGGACCCAGAACAGCTTGACCGCTACTCCCGGCACATCATCATGAACGACGTTGGGCCGGAGGGGCAGGCCACACTGCTCGACACCGATGTGCTGGTCATCGGGGCCGGCGGCCTCGGCGCACCAGTCCTCCAGTATCTCGCGGCTGCGGGCATCGGGCGGCTCGGAATCGTCGACGACGACGTGGTTGAACGGTCGAATCTCCAGCGGCAGGTCATCCACAAGGACGACGACGTTGGCCGGTCAAAAGTTGACAGCGCCGCTGAGTTCGTCACGGGACTCAATCCCGACGTGACCGTCGACCGCCACGAACTGCGGCTGGCGCGGGAGAACGCGACCGACCTGGTGGCCGACTACGACATCGTTGTCGACGCCTCCGACAACTTCGCCACGCGCTTTCTCGTCAACGACGCCTGTACGCTCTCGGGCACGCCGTTCTCCCACGGGGCGATCTTCCAGTTCGAGGGGCAGGTGACGACGTTTTCGGGCGACAGTCCGTGTTACCGCTGTCTGTTCCCCGAAGCACCGCCGGAGGGCACCGTCCCCGACTGCGCGACTGCGGGCGTTCTCGGTGTGCTCCCGGGCACTATCGGATGTATGCAAGCAACCGAAGTCGTCAAGCTTGCGATGGACTACGGCGAGACGCTAGAGGGGCGGCTCGTCGCCTACGACGCCGCCGAGATGTCTTTCGAGGAGGTCCCTATCGCGCCCAAGCCGGACTGCCCGGTGTGTGGCGACGACCCCGCCATCGCGAGCGTCGCCGACGCCAGCTACGAGGGCCGCTGTTCGCTCGCCGAGGACTGACTGGAACCGCTCCGTCCTCCCGTCTAATTCTCACGTCTGATACTGTGGAACCGAGGTTTATTCACCGATAGCCCCGAGTAACGGCATCGACTCACATGTCCCAGCCCGACCACGCATCTCACCCCTTCTCCGTTCGTCTTGAAAAGCCCAGCTACGTCGAACTGGTGTTCTCGCTAGTGCTCGTCTGGGGCTTCGGCGACGCGCTGTCGACGCTGTTCGCCGCGCAGTTTGCCGGACCGGGACTGGAAGCGAACCCCTGGATACGGACCCTCCTTATCCACGAACCGCTGCTCGTGATTGCCCTGAAGATGGCTGTCGTTCTCTACGTCGGCGTCGTCCTGCTGGAGTGCCGCAACGTGGTCGAGCGGGTCCCGCTGTGGCGGGCCTGGCTCCTGACTGTCGTCGCCCTCGGCGCGGTTGTCGTCCTCGGCAACACTTACGTCGGTCTGGCTGCGGCCGCCGCCTAGGCCCGGACCGTCCCGAGTTCGACGACGGCGTCCCGTGGTGGCGTCTCGAACAGGTCTGGGTGGACAAGCGCCGCCAGAAACTCAAGCGTGTCCACGAGTCGCGGTCCCGACCGATTCACGTAGTGGTGGCCGTCCATCACGTACGCCCGGCCGTCCCGAACCGCAGTCAGGTCGTCGAACCCGGGTCGTCTGGTCAGGTCTGTAAGGTTCTCGCGGGTCTGTGCCACGTCGAAACCACACGGTGCAGCCACCAGCACTTCGGGGTCGTATTCGACGACTTCTTCCCACTCGCGCGGCCGGGAGTGAGCGCCATCTTCCTCCATCCCGTAGGTGCCGCCCGCCATCTCGATCATCTCCGGGACCCAGTGCCCGGCAGCCATCACCGGGTCCAGCCAGTCCAGCACCGCCACGCGGGGCGTCGTCTCGGCTCGTGTCGCTGTTGTTTCCACTGCTGCGACGCGGTCCCGGAGGTCCGCAACGAGTTCGGCAGCGCGCTCGTCGCGCCCGACCGCCGCGCCGACCCGGTGGATGGACTCGAACAGGTCATCGAGGCTGTGGACGTCCAGCGTCAGCACGTCGGTGTCCAGCCCCAGTTCCTCGACAGCCTCAGCGACCACCACATGGTCGACGGCACACACGTCACAGACGCCCTGCGTGACAATGAGGTCTGGCTCCAGTTCCGCGAGTGTCTCGCGGTCGATGGCGTAGACGCCGTCGCTCTCCTCGGCAGCAGCGACCTGCTCGTTGATCTCGCCACTCGATGCCGTCGGGTCGACACGCGAGCGATTGACTGACGGCTTCTCGCGGGCCGCCGGCGGATGGTCGCACTCGTGTGAGACACCGACCGGCTCGACGCCGAGCGCGTAGACGATTTCCGTCGCCGAGGGCAGGAGCGTGACGACTCGCATACTCTGACCTTGGCCCGCGCGGACAAAAACCTGCGTCCGTCACATCGCCCACACGCTTCGTTACGCTTACCCTCTGTCGCCGACGAGACGCGAGCATGGAAGTCAAGTCGCGACACCACCTCCGTTCGGACGAGGTCGACACCATCACGACGGCGCTGTCGGAGAACCTCGGTGTCGAACTCGACGCGGACAGCTTCGAGAAGGTCGAGTTCGACGACAGCGACTGGGATGTCGTCCTCGTCGACGGCGACCCGCTCGTCCTCTATCTGAACGGCGAACCGTTCCTGACCGTTCAGGGAGCTAATCAGTACCCGCCGGAGAAACACACCGTCACCGTGGACGCCGGGGCCGTCTCCTTTGTCTCGGACGGCGCTGACATCATGCGGCCGGGTATCACCGAGGCCGACGACGACATCAGTGCGGACGACCTGGTCGTCATCAACGAGGAGTCCCACGGGAAGTTTCTCGCTGTCGGCCGCGCACAGACCGACGGCGACGATATGGTCGGCGACAGCGGGAAAGTCGTCAAGTCGCTCCACCACGTCGGCGACGACCTGTTCGAGTTTTCAGTGTAGCACAGTGCTGGCCTCGCGCCAGTCACACCAGCGGTCGGAGCCCGAACCGGTCGACACCACGGCTTAGACCGATCCTGACACCCGCTTCAATGACACCGGCTCCGACGGCAATACCGAGCAACAGGGGCCAGACAGTGAGATACGACGACAGCGGGTGGAGATGTGTCCCGTAGAGCCATTCATACACCGTATTGCCGAGTAGCCAGAGCGTCACGAACACCGGCGTGACGAGCGAGAGCCGGCTACAGAGATACAGCGGGACGGCACCCATGAGAAACATCCCGATGACGGCGTAGCTGACCCCAAACGCGAGGCTCGTTGAGTCATGTGACGAGAAGTGGACGCTGTTTGCAAACAGCCACGACAGCACGCCGACAGCATAGAGGATGCCGCCCGCGGCTGCGACGGTACTGGGAGCCGTTCCGATGGAGGGTAGGCGCATCTGTGTCGATAGTTGTCCGATCACCTGCATAACGTTTTGTGCAGCCCACACCGCTCTCGGTCCTCACCACGGTAGATCAGGGTGTGCTGTGGCGATACGTTCGATGGACGAAAAGTTGAAACGGGTAGCGCACGCCGTGAGTGACATGGGACTGATGAGCAAGATCCTCGGGGAGTCTGGATCCTCTCGGAACACCGAGGATTACGTCGAACTGAACGCGAACGAATTCGAGATGACCGGGACGGAACTCGAACGCCAGGTCCGTATCGCCCGAATCAGCGACAAGCAGGACGTCATTGACATCAAGGACGCCGTCTACGACGGCGATGTGGTCGTCGCGGACATCACGCGCCACTCCACACAGGACCGCACGATGGAACACATCAGCGACGAACTCAAGCAGGTCGCCAACGAAGTCGGCGGCGATATCGTCCAGAAGGACGACGACCAGCTCATCATCACCCCGGCCGGCGTCGGCATCGCCCGGGAACGACTCGGCCGATAGGAGTGTGACAGTCCGGTTGGCGCGACCTTGTTGTTCGGTCGATCTTGTCAGCCTGTATCACTCTAACTGCCGGTTTTCGGGGGCTTCAATGCGTTTTTCGGTGTCGCCACGCTAAGGGCGGCAATGACTGAACCGGCGATACGCGCCAGTGGGTTACAGAAGCGCTACGGCGATGTGCAGGCGCTCGATGACCTAGAACTGACAGTTGAGCAAGGAGAGTTCTTCGGGTTGCTCGGGCCAAACGGAGCCGGCAAGACGACGTTTATCAACACGCTGGTCGGTCTCGTCCACAAGGACCGCGGGACCGCCGAGGTGTTCGGCTTCGATGTGGAAGACGACTACCGGGAGGCCCGCGACCGCATTGGTGTCGCGCCACAGGAGTTCAACGTCGACCGTTTTTTCCCCATCATCGAGGTGCTCGAACACAAGGCGGGCTACCACGGCATCGGTCGGGCCGAGGCCCGCGAGCGCGCCGAAGACGCGCTGAAGACGGTCGGTATCTGGGACAAGCGGGACACGCGCTTCGACTGGCTCTCCGGCGGCATGAAACGCCGCTTCGTCCTCGCTCGTGCGCTGGTCTCCGACCCGGACCTGCTCATCCTCGACGAGCCGACGGCCGGGGTCGACGTCCAGCTTCGCCACGACCTCTGGGATATCATCAACCGGATGAACGACGCTGGGACGACGATTTTGCTGACGACCCACTACATCGAGGAGGCCGAACGCCTCTGTGACCGGGTTGCAATCATGGACGACGGGCGGAAAGTCGAGGTCGCAACGCCCGACGACCTGATGGCCCGCGGCACAGACACTATCGTCCTCGAACTAGCCAAGATGCCGCGGACGGCCCCGAAACTCGACGTTGAGGGCATCACCGATATCGAACTAACCGACGAAGGGCTGGCCGTCACCGCGATGGGCGGGAGCCAGACTGCGCCGGCCATCATGCGCGAACTCGAAGCGCAGGGCCACACCGTCACCTCACTGGACATCCGCCGCGCGTCGCTCGAAGAGGTGTTCGTCGACATGACCCGCGACGACCGCGAGTACGCGGAGGTGTCCGCATGAACCAGAACACGACGCAGTTCCTGACGCTGGTCCGTCGGGAAATCCTCCGGTTCGTCCGTCGCCCGTACAACACCTTCCTCCCGCCGATCATCACGAACGCGCTGTACTTCTCCGTGTTCGGTGTGATTCTGGGGAGCCGAATCGGTGAAATCGCTGGCGTGAGCTACCTCCAGTTTGTCCTCCCCGGACTGGTCGTGCTCGGAGCCATCTCTGACAGCTTCGAGAACGCCTCTTTCACTATCTTCCACGGACGCTGGAACGATTACATTCAGGCCGTCCTCACCTCGCCGATGTCGAACCGAAGTATGGTGGCGGCCTATGTCTCAGCCAGCGCGCTCCGGGGGGTCGTCACGTCGCTGCTGATCGTCGGCGTGGGACTGATATTCACTCCGGTTCCGGTCGCTAACCCCGTGTATCTCGTCTCGTTCCTGCTGGTGATTACCACGCTGTTCGGCGGACTCGGCGTCATCGGCGGCCTCTGGGCGAGCGACTTCGACTACCTGACAGTGATGAACCAGTTCATTCTCCGGCCGCTGGTGTTCTTCGGCGCGGTGTTCTACTCGCTCGAAGTCCTCCCGGCGTTCTGGCGGAACGTCTCGCTTCTCAATCCGATGGTATACATGGTCAACGGCGTCCGTTACGGCATGATCGGCGTCACCGAAATCGATCCGAACACGTCGCTGGCCGTCCTGACTGGGACGACCGTGGTCGTGCTGTCAATCGACTACATGCTGTTCAGGCGCGGCTACGGACTCGCCGAATAGCGCCGTTCTGTCCGTCACCGCTTTCCATCCATCAGCTAACCCTGCCGCCGGTCTCGTACCAATAAAACAGAAGTGCCGGCTCGGTAACTGACCTGGCCGCGAATGCCGGATTGGGTCCGCTCCGGCGGGCGGACAAACTATGACAGGTTGCCCCGGAATCCGCTGCCGTGGCATCACGAGTGGTGTCTCGTGTCCCGGATACTTGTGTGCGCCTCCGGGTGGGGCGTATGTGAATGTATGCCACAAGCGTATTTAGATGTGACGCCCGTCTGACGCTGAGTGATACTGGCAGTGTACGGTATCGAAGAATTTCCGAACAGCTACGCGGGCCGGGCTGGACACGATAGCGCAGTATCGGCCTGCCAGCACTCACGGACTGTGTACGCCCGACAGCCGTCGTTAGACGTTGTCCGGGGCGTCGGCGTCGTCCTCGACCGAGCGCTTCAGCGAGTCACGTCGTGCCTTTGCGTCGCGGTCGGTCGCCTCCTCCAGGAAATCGTTCTTGATGGCGACAGCGTCCTCGGCCGCATCGACGTTGCCCTCTGCGATGACGTCCTCCGCCGGTCGCTCGTCGATGTGGAGCGCGATCTTGTCCTTCTTCGAGCCGTACTCGACGCGACCCGCGACGACCCGGTCGAACACGGGGTTGTCGGGGTCATCGACGACTAGCAGGTCGTTGTCCTCGTAGTCTTCTGTATCCGTTACTTCGCCGAAGTACTCCTCGACGAACGCTTCCATGTCAGGGACGCGGTCTTCGAGATGCTCGCCCCGTCGCATCTTGTACTCTCGCATGGGCGAGTTTTTGCGAGGGGCTGTCTTACCCTTTGCGTTCACTCCTCGCCACGGGTGATAAGTGACCCCTTGTGACACTCCGGACAGAAGTCCCCGGCGCGCAACGATGTCGATTTGACCTCTGTGGTGAATCCACACTCCGGACAGGCGAACTCGCCCTCTGGAACCGTCACGGCACTGTCGCTGGTTGACTCAACACCCGAATCGTCGTCCGTTCCGGAATCGACCGGCATCGTCTCCGGCGACCAGCCGTCCCCGTCGTCTCCTGGCTCATCAGGCCACTCACCGGGCTGGCGGTCGTCGCCGGTCGACTCCGATTCCGCTTCCTCGCCGAGAATGAGCCCGTCGTCTTTCTCCGGATCAGTCTCGTCTTCGGTTACCGGCTCCTCGCTCTCGGCGTCCGGGACGTCGACCGTCGTCGTCGGCTCGTCCAGTTCCACGTCGCCGCTTCCCTCGCTGTCGCTGTCATCGATAATCTCGGCGTCGTCGGCCGACGGATCAACCGGCTCGTCGTCTCCGCCATTGTCGCCGACTCCCGAATCCCCCGGCGCTTTGACCGGATCGTCGACGCTATCCCAGCCGTCCGAGCGCTCCGTTCCCTCGTCAGTGGGTTCGGCCGCGCTGTCAGCCGGCTCGTCTTCCGGCGGTGACTCGGTTTCCGCCGTTTCGGATTCGGACTCGTCTTCGACGAGGTCGCTAGCGATATCCGACGGCGTCTCGATAGCCGTTACCTCCTTGTTCTCCGAGACAATGCGCGTATTTCCACACCGCTCACAGGTCTCCCGTTCCTGGATGGTGATGACGACTTCGCTACCCTGCTCTTCGCGCTCGCGCTCGACGGTGGTCTCACCGTACTTGTGCCCGAGGACGGAACATTTGAGACCCATTGCCAGAACTTCCCACCGTGGCGTACTTAAACCCTGCCCGTTGGCTCGACCATTCCTGACAGAATACTACCTGTTTCGCGACGGCGTTATATTAATTTCAGTCTAATTTGTGAAATTTTATAACTGATACAGATGTTACGCTACGCTAATGCACCGGACCGCGACACTCGTGGTGTCGGCCCTCGCCCTCTCGGCACTTCTCGGCGGGACAGCGGTGGCGACCGGCAACCAGCCACCGCTTGCCGACGCCGGACTGGACCAGTCCGTCGAGCGAGCAACGACGGTCCAGCTGGACGCTAACGGCTCGCGCGACCCCGACGGCACAATCGAAGATACCGAGTGGTCCATCGAAACGCCGGACGGCACAACACGCACACCCGACTGCCCGACCTGCGTCCAGACGACGTTTTCACCGGCCGACACCGGCCAGTACAACGTTACTGTCACCGTCACTGATGACGACGGAGCGTCGCGCTCGGACATGCTCCACGTCGACGTGGTGGCCGCTGGTGGGCCGTCAGTCTCGATGTCGGCCCCGCCCGCGGTTCCCGTTGGCCTCCAGCGGAATCTGACTGCAAACGCGACTGCCGGCGATGCCGACCTCCGAACGCTCGCCTGGGTCGTCAACGGCACCGCCCAAAACCAGACGCGACTCGCCGGCGAGAACGCCACCTCGACCATTACGCACACGTTCAACGACTCCGGCTCTGTATCCGTCCGTGTGATCGCTTACGATGCCGACGGACGGCGTGGCGTCGCCAATCGGACGATTCAGGTCGCCGACTCGTCTGGCAACGGTGGCAGCGCCGGTGGCAACAACTGTCCGGGCGGTAGCGGGAACTACTACGTTGACGGTGAAAACATGGGCTGTACGAGTGCCGCCATGACCATCGAGGATACCATCGTCGATACTGACGGCCGGGACGGTCTGTGGGTGTACATGGACAACGAACTTACCAAGATCATCGCGGAAGACAATATGAACAAGTACTCTGAGGACGGTTACGGCGGTACGTTCAGTGAGGAGACTGTCGATGAACGAAAAGAGGAAATAAAGGAACACGAAGAGAATCAGGACGATTTCATTGATGTTGATGATGGCGGCAGTTCCAATGATGGCGGCTCCAGCGATGAGAGTCGTAGTACTCGTCCAGCATCCAGCGTGCCAAATAACCTAATGAACCCAGATAGCGGAGACGATGACGATGATGACAACGGTGGATATGACTGGTCATACGATGACGGCAGTAGTAGTGACGATGATGATAGCAACGGTAACGATGATGATAGTGGAGGCAGCGATAACGATGATCAGGGGGGTTTCCTTGACGGCATAATCGGTGGCGGTGACGACGATGATGACGACAGTGGTGGTGATGACGACGGTGACAGCGGGAGTTGGTTCGGAGGCGATAGCGACGATGATGATGACAGTGGCGGTGACGGTGGCGGAGGGTGGAGTTTTTGATAACAGCTTTCACATATGGCTTCGGAATTAAAATATATAGGTTAAAATAAATAAAATCCAAATATAATGAATGTAAAGAACAAGACACAACGGGTAGTCGCCTGCCTGTTAGCGACGGTTGCAGGCACTCTCTTACCCCCAGTCACCGCTCCGCTTATCGTGTGGACGGACGCCCATTGGTATGCAAATAAGGAAACACCGATACCCGGCATCCAGTCCGGAGAGGAGTACGTTAGCATCTTGACCGCGTTCGCCTACGTGGCTGTCTTCACCGTCCTTGTCCGCGGAATCGCATTTTTGAGCGCCGGTGGCGAGACTGTACATGATTCACCATCTGCGGGAGTGGACGGCGACGGATCAGCAACTGGCACGTTACCAGAACCAACGCCAACCCTGACTGAAACTCTGAATATCTCACCTTCTGAAAAAAACAAGGAAACAGACCTCAACATTGAGAATCAAAACCATGAGTGAGACTAGAACTATCGTTGGCTCTGTTGCCATTACACTCTTAATGATCTCTGCCGGCTGCTCTGCGTTCGCGGGAGGCAGCGGACCAGCGGAAAAGACAGTTTCGCCGACGCAGACGCCAGAACCCACGCCAGAGATTATTGAGACGGCTCTGTTGAATCACTAGACGGCGTCGGGATAGGTCGCTAAATCAAAGGAGTTGAAGCGGGATGATTCGGTTGCCTATGACACAAATCTCCCGCTTCACTGGTGAGATTGTGCCGATTGCTCAAGT
>NZ_JAAOHT010000102.1:0-10850 GCF_011440255.1 Haloarcula sp. JP-Z28
CCAAGCGGGCGGCGACGGCTCTCGACGATATCGAGCGGTCGACCGACGAGACCGTCGCACAAGTCGAAGAACTGGACGCGCTGATGGGAGAGATCGAGTCCGTCACCAACCTCATCACCGATATCGCAGACCAGACGACGATGCTCGCGCTGAACGCCAACATCGAGGCCGCCCGTGCCGGGAACGGAGGCGATGGCGACGGCTTTGCAGTCGTCGCCGATGAGGTGAAGGCGCTCGCCGACGAGACGGTGGCAGCGACTGCTGACATCGAAACCGCTATCGACGAGATGCGTCAGCAGGTCGAGCGCACCGTCGACGAGATGCACGCCACCCAGTCGAAAGTCGACACTGGAACCGAGACCGTCGGCGACGCCCTCGATGCGTTCGACGACATCGTCGGCGATATCGAGGACGCGACCAGCGGGATGCGAGAGATCGACCGTGCGACCGATGAGCAGGCCGAGTCGACACAGGAGGTCGTCTCGATGGTCGAGACAGTTGGCGACATTAGCGACGACACGGCTGTCGAAGCGGCCGCCGTCGCCGACGCGGCGACCGAGCAGGTTGTGGCCGTCGACGACGTCGAATCCTCCGTCGCGCAACTCTCCGGCCGTGCCACCGACCTCGGGCAGTTGCTGGAAACGTTCACCGTCGACGAACCCGGGACTATCGACAGCGGGACTGAGGTGTTCGAGATGGCGGTCGAGGACCGCACAGGAGCAGAGTCAACAGGGGACGACTGAGCGATCAACGTCCAGCAGACGACGTTCGCGGTCGGTACTCAGTCCTCAAACCCGTCCTCGAAGATGAACGTCCCGTTTCGCTGGACGACCTGCACCGACCTTTGTCGGCGTCGGGTCGCCTCTGGCGACCGCTCCTCGAAAAACGTCGGCGAAAAGGCCGACCGCTTACTCCGTTCGCGGTCGGTACTCAGTCCTCAAACCCGTCCTCGAAGATGAACGTCCCGTTTCGCTGGACGACTTCGCCGTCAACTTCGATGAACGAGTCCTCGCTCATGTCGACAATCATGTCCACGTGGACGGCCGACTCGTTCTGTTCGTTGTCCTCGCCAACTGTCTCGTCGTAGGCTCGCCCTACTGCCATATGAACGGTATCGCCCATCTTTTCATCGAACAGCATATTGTAGGAGAACTGGTCGATATCCCGGTTCATTCCGATACCCAGTTCGCCGAGTCGGCTCGCACCGTCGTCAGTTGACAGCACCTCTGTCAGAAGGTCCTCGTTCTTGCCGGCGCTGTGCTCGACGACTTCACCGTCCTCGAACCGGAGGAAGACATCAGTCACTTCCCGGCCCTGATGGTACAGCGGTTTGTCGAACAACACCTCGCCCTCGACGCTGTCAGGGACTGGCGCAGTGAACACCTCGCCACCGGGAAGGTTCTTCTCGCCGTAGTCATTGAGCGTCTCGTTACCGGTGACAGACATCGTCACGTCCGTTGTCTCCCCGGAAACGATGCGGACCTCATCGGCAGGATCGAGTATCTCGACCATCTGTGCCTGATGCTCGCGGACAGCGTCCCAGTCTTTGAGGACGGCGTCCCAGACGAAGTTCTCGTACCCCTCCGTGGAGGTCTGTGCGAGCTGGGCGTTGGCGGGCGCGGGGTACTGTGTGAGACACCAGGTCTTCGAGAGGCGTTCGTTCAGGAGCGGCTGCTGGGACTGCTGATAGGCGGCTGTTGTTTCGGGGTCGACGTCGCTGGTCTCGGTGACGTTGTCGCTACCCTTGATCGCGATATACGCGTCCATCTCCTCGTACAGCGCCTCGATGTGGCTCGGCGTCTCGAACTCGTCCCGGTTTCGGAGGTACGCGCGGCGGAACCGCTCGCCGAGGCGGTCCTGTACGACGAGCGGGTTCGCGCCGCGGTCGGCGGCAAACTCGTGGAGCGCAGTAACAAGATCCGCAGCCTGCGGGTGGGCGTCGATAACGAGGTTGTCGCCTTCGCTCAGGTCGATAGAGTGGTCGACGATGACTTCCGCGTGTTCGCGAATACGTGGGTCCATACAGATAGGCACCACCGACGGCCCCTAACCGTTACCCTCCCGGCTACTTCTTCTTGCTCTGCTGGAACCCTTCTTTGAATCCCTGAAAGGTCCGGCGGAGCATCAGATACATGAAGAAGAAAAACAGGAGCACAGCAGCGAGGAGTGCGTAAGTGAGCAGGTCAGCCATACCGGCGGTTGTCGAGCCGACATCAAAGTCCTTTCGGGAGTCCCGCCTTCGGGCGTCTACCCGTCGATATTGGAGGGTAAAATACGGGTTTGACCGATAGCTACAACGACCACTGTGCTTTGGCAAAGACTCATAATCCCATAGAACATACAGATGATCATGTCGTTGCTGCCCTCTCGGGACCCGGCGACCCCGGACGCCGAACCCCGAGTTATCGGTGTCGACAGTGATGATGCGGACGACGTGCTGTCGGCACTCTCGGCAGAGACCGCGCGCAACTTACTGTCAGAGCTAAACAAGGAGCCAGCACCGCCGTCGGAGCTGGCTGACCGGGTCGATACGTCGCTGCAAAACGCACAGTACCATCTGAAGAAGCTCAAAAACGCCGGTGCGGTCGAGGTTGTCGATACGGCGTACTCCGAGAAGGGGCGCGAAATGGACGTGTTCGCGCCGGCCAACCAGCCACTCGTCATCTGTGCCGGTGATGAGCAGGAGACATCGGGGCTTCGGGCGGCGCTGGCGAACATTATCGGCGGCCTCGCAATCATCGGCTTCGCCAGCCTGCTGGTCCAGCAGGTGTTCGGGAGTGGGGTTGGATCGCTGCTCGGCGGCCCGACGGTGTCGTCCGGCAGTGCGGACACTGGGACCCGAGACCCGAGTTTTTATCCCGGGAACACGACCGTGACCGACGGGGGCTTCGAGGCCACCGCGGGCGCACTCGATACCGCCGCACAGGGCGGTGCCGAGGCCGCCGCCGCTGCGATTCCGCCGGGGGTGGCGTTCTTCGCCGGCGGCGCGTTCGTCATTGCCGGCATGGCGGCGCTGTGGTATATGCGACAATAGCCGCTTGCGACCGTTTTGCTCCGTTATATGAAGTCGACCCCGACCAGAAGCGTCCCTGCAACACGCTTACCGCTCGACGATGGTCGTCGAAATCGGCGTCCCGTCCGGGGAGCGAAGGCGGACGCGTACGTCACCGGCCATCACATCCAGTTCCGCGTGGGCCGGCTGGTATCGCCGCGGGTCGGCGTAGCTGCCCGGATTGACGAGCGTCCAGCCGCCGAAGTCGGTCAGGACAGGCTTGTGTGAGTGACCGACGACGACGATATCGGCGTTTTCCTGCCGAGCCAACATTCCGAGGGCGGTTTCGGTGTGTTCGTGCCCGTGCACAACAACGATCGTCAGTCCTTCCCAAGAGACGGTCGCAACGTCGGAAAGGCGGGCCCTGACTGCCGGTCTGTCGTTGTTTCCGACAACGCCGGTGAGTTCGTCGGATTCGGCGTCGATGGCATCAAGCACCTGCTCGGTCATGAAATCGCCCGCGTGGAGAACGTGGTCGGCTTCGCGGACGGCGTCAAGCGTCCGACCTGTCAGCCGATGGTCGTCCGTTCCGTGCGTGTCTGAGATAGCAGTGAGCATACTGCCGGTAGTGGAGCCAGGTATAAATCCAGAAGCATTTTGCGTCATGAATGTGACGGAAAAATAATGGCAGGGAGCAAGTCAGTCGTCATCGCTGCACTGATAGCCAACGGCGCGATTGCGATTCTGAAGTTCTTCGGCTTTCTTTTGACGGGGAGTGCCGCGATGTTGTCAGAAACGTACCACAGCATCTCGGACACCGGGAATCAGGTGTTCCTGCTTATCGGGATTCGGTTCAGCGAGCGGGAGCGCGACCGTCGTCATCCCTTTGGCTACGGCAAGGCACAGTTCTTCTACAGCTTTCTCGTCTCCGTGTTCCTGTTCGGCATCGCTGGGTGGGAGAGCGCGAAACACGGCTATAACCAACTGACTGCCGGCGGCCACGGCGGTGGCGGACACGCCGGCGAGGCGGTCGAGTTCCTGTTTTTTTCCTTCCAGCCCCCGGCGTGGCTGGACCCGCTGTGGGTCAACTATACTGTCCTCATCGGTGCGTTCGTGTTCGAAACGTACGCGCTGATTAAGGCCCGCGCCGAGATGAAACGACAGATCGACCGGAACAACTGGTCGGGGTACCGCGAGGCCTTCCGCAAGACCAGCGACGTGACAACGCTGACCGCGCTGACTGAGGACACCATCGCGCTCGCGGGGATCGTCATCGCACTGGTCGGGTTGGTCCTCGAACAGATGACCGGTAACCCCTTTTTCGACCGGGTCTCCGCACTACTCATCGGGATTATGCTGATGGGCTTCGCCCTGGCGCTGGCCTGGGAAAACAAGCGCCTCCTGCTGGGAGAAAGCCTCCCGACGGACGAGGAACAGCGCCTCCGTGACATCGTCATGCAGAACGAACACGTGGACGAAGTCATCGGCTTCCGGACAGTCTATTTCGGGCCGAACGAGGTCATCGTCTTCGCAGACCTGCAGTTCGACCCGGCGCTGGACACGGAAGCAATCGATGACGAGATAACGACTCTTGAATCCGCGATGCAGGACACTAACGGCGATATCAGGAAAGTCTACATCGAGCCGGAGCTGTAAGGGTCGCTCTCTGCAAGCCACCACGGAATCGGGACGCGCTCAATATCGGTCGTGACCGTCATCGTCGTGTCGATATCCGGGCGGTCCGGTCGTCGTTCGGTGTGTTCGACGTACCTGATTACTCCCTGCCGGTCGACATACAGCCGCGACCGTCCGATTTCGGACCCGTTCTCGGTGGTCGGTGTCTCAGCTGTGTTCGTCATGGCAAGAACAGCGACAGGCCGTCCGTTCCACCGGACGGAGTCCACCTGCCGATACGCAGTATCCGACAGAAGCTGTCGGAGCAGGTCAGTCCCGGCCGGCGAGGCGAGCAGGGACGTGTTCGGTGTCGCGTCTCTGGTGGCGTACGGCGTATCGGGGTCGTCGCGGACATTGGTGTACACCGTCCGGTTGGCGAGAACCACGTCATTGGATATCGGACCGAACCGACGTCTGACGCGCTGGACCTCTCGCTCACGGTCTACCCAGACATCGAGCGTGTTCTGTGGCCCCGCCTGTTCGACGTGGCGGTGGAAGCTCCGGGTCGAAAGCGCCTGTTGGTGACGGTCCAGTAGGCGGGCCACGTCGACCGTCCCGTCGCTGGTCGGGACCGCCACCGTCGCCTCCGGCGAATCAGTGGGGACAGGCGCTGGCGTCACCGGGTCGCTGTCGTCCGCCGTCGGGCTGGCCGGAAAGAAGCCGGAACAGCCCGCGATCAGCGCGATACCGACGGCGAGCGTGACGCGCCACATACCTCTCTGGAGGGGCGCTCGCGGCAAGTAGCTGTGGGGGCGAACCCTTTTGCCGGTGAACGGCCAAGCGGGGCACGTGGCAACGACGGACGACGGCTACATGCGGTTTTTCCCCTTCGAAGAGCCGTACGGTCATCAGCAGGAGGCGATGGGAACGATATACGACGCGCTCGAAGAGGGCCGTGACGTGCTGTTCGAAGGGGCCTGCGGGACCGGGAAGACGCTCGCGTCGCTGGTCCCCGCGCTAGAACACGCCCGCGAGACGGGCAAGACCGTCGTCATCACGACGAACGTTCACCAGCAGATGCGCCAGTTCGTCGAGGACGCCAGAGCAATTACCGACCAGGAGCGCCTGCGAGCGGTCGTCTTCCGGGGCAAGGGGTCGATGTGTCACATCGACGTAGACTACGAGGAGTGCCAGGCGCTGCGGGACACGACCCGTGACCTGGTCGAGGTCGAGAGCGATATCGCCGAACTCGAACAGCGCGAGGGAGAACTCCTTTCTGACGGGCAGGCTGGCAGTAGCGAGGCGATGGAGGCCCGCAACGCCGTTGTCGAGGAACTCCGGGACCTGCAGGACGAGCGCGAGGAAATCGAAACCGAGCGCTCGACCTGTGACCACTACTATCGGAACCTCACTGTCGACACCAGCGAGTTCTATTCCTGGCTGTTCGACGACGTTCGGACGCCCGACGACGTGTACGAGTACGCCCACCAGCAAGGGCTGTGTGGCTACGAACTACTGAAAGAAGGAATGGACGGCGTCGACCTCGTCGTCTGTAACTACCATCACCTGCTGGACCCGACCATCCGCGAACAGTTCTTCCACTGGATCGGGCGCGACCCCGAAGACATCATCGCCGTCTTCGACGAGGCCCACAACGTCGAGTCGGCCGCCCGTGACCACGCCCGGCGGACGCTTACCGAGAACACGCTCGACCAGGCGCTGGATGAACTCGACAACGAGGAGGACGCCCGGACCGACGCTGCAGCGAACGTCATCGAGACGTTCCGGGACGCACTCGTCGAGGCCTACGAAGATTCCTTCGGGTTCGGCGGCCGCGAGGCCGTCGACGAACACTGGGACGATATCACCATCGCCAACGACAACCGGAAAGACGACCTGACACTCGCCTTCCTGCAGGGGTACACCGGCCCCGGCTTCCACGAGGAACTGGACCGCGCACTGGAACTCGGCCGCGACCTCGACGCGCGCTACCAGAAGGCGTTCAAAGAGGGCGATCTGGACACCAGGAAGGAGTGCCAGACCCTCCAGGCCGCCGGCTTCATCGCCGACTGGCTCGACGAATCGGACGACACCGGCCAGTATCCCGTGGTCAGCGTCCGCCGCGACGAGTCGACCGACGAGGTGTATGGCCGCGCAGAGCTGTACACCTGTATTCCCGAAGAAGTCACCCGCGACCTGTTCGAGGACCTGCACGCGGCAGTGCTGATGAGCGCCACGCTCCGGCCCTTCGACGTGACCGAGAACGTCGTCGGCGTCGAGGACCCGGTGACGATGGCCTACGGGGCACAGTTCCCCGAGGAGCGCCGCCGGACTTACGCCGTTGACGGCCCGGCGCTGTTTTCCAGCGAACGGGACGACCCACAGACCCAGCAACGCATTGCGCGCACGCTCGAAGACATCGTTCGCTTCACGCCCGGGAACACGCTCGTGTTCTGTCCCTCCTACAGCGAGGCCGAACGCTACCACGACATGACCGCTGTGAGCGCGACCCGGTATCTGGACGAACCGGGCACGCAGGCCCGTGACCTCCGGGAGGCCTTCACCGACGGCGACGACGGCGTCCTCTACACCTCGCTGTGGGGGACACTGGGCGAGGGCGTGAGCTACGACGGCGACGATGCCCGAACCGTCGTGGTTGTCGGCGTCCCGTACCCGCACCTCGACGACCGGATGGACGCCGTACAGGACGCCTACGACGTGGCCTTCGGCGACGACGAGGACGACGCGGGCTGGCGCTACGCCGTCGAGATTCCGACAATTCGCAAGACAAGGCAGGCCCTCGGGCGCGTGGTCCGCTCGCCGGACGACTTCGGGGCGCGCATTCTGCTCGACAAGCGATACACCGAAGCCGCCGAGATGGAGATGCACGATTACGCCGTCCGCGGGACCTTTCCACCGGGGGAACGCCGAGAGATGGTCGATATCGGGCCCGAGAAGCTCAAGTTCGCGATGCTGAATTTCTATCAGGACATGGACGCCTACGACGGACCGCCGCCGAAGCCCTGAGACGGGTAGAAATAACTATTACAGTTGGTTCTAACGCTCGGTTACGACTACGAGCCCCTAGAGGTCCGGTTCAACTTCGGTGCCACAGTCAGGGCAGACAAGCAGGAAACCCTCGTCAGCTGGTTCCAGCGCGAGGACATCGCTGTCACAGTCAGGGCAGGGCTGTGCAACGCGGCCTTCTGTCGAGTTCATGGGCGCACCGAGTGCCAACGCGACCACCCGGTCGTCGCTTTCGTTCCGGCCCTGCTGATACTCTCCGGGCGCGAACCGGACGACTTCGTCGGGACCAACGGTGACCATCTCACTTTCACCGGCGGGGTCAGTCCGGTGTTCGAAGGTGGCGGTGCCCTCAACGACGTAGAACACTTCTTCTTGATCGAGGTGTGCATGTAATCCACCCGAGAAGGCCTCGCCGGGGTCCAGAACATACCGGTTGATTGCGACGTCCGTCGTTCCCAGCGGGTCCGCAAGCCCACGCCGGTCAACGTCGCCACCCATCGCCTGTGGTTCGATTTCGTCGACGGAGACGTGCTCCATACGGGGACAGTAGCAGGGAATACACAAAAATAAACCCCAGTTGGTCGGCTGGAAACCGGATAGTTTGAAACCCTCCACGCGAAACGGACGGGTAATGCTAGTCGCCTTCGACTTCGACGGGACACTCTCCGATTCGGAGATGACAGTCCTGCTCGGGAGCCAGAACGGGACGGCCGAGGACATGGCCGACATCACCGAGCGCGCGATGAACAACGAAATCGAGTACGCCGAAAGCCTCCGTCAGCGGTGTGCGTTGTTGGAGGACCTCCCGGACGAGCAGGCCCAAGCGGCCTTCGACGAGGTCGCCCTGCGCCCCGGCGCGGCGGAAGTCATCGAAGCCTTGCGGAACGCCGGCGTCTACGTCGCTATCCTTACCGGCGGGTTCGAGCGCGGCGTGGAAGCTGCACTCGAAACGGAGGGGGTCGAGGTCGACGCCATCGTCGCCAACCGACTGCCAGTGGAAGACGGAAAGCTGACCGGCGAAGTTCGCGGACCGCTCATCTCCGGAACGAAAGACGACGCAATGGAGGTCGTGACCGCCGTTACTGGAGAAGACCGGGACACGACTGTCGCCGTCGGCGACGGGGCCAATGACCTGCCGATGCTCGAAGTCGCGAATCTGGCTATCGGCTTCGACCCGAAACCGGCCGTCGCACCGTCGTGTGACACGTCGGTCGAGACAATGGACGAACTGTACGACCTGCTGGAAGCCGAAGAAATCCTGTAGCGACACCTTCGTGTTCAGACATAGAAGTCGCTACTAAGTATTCTCATCGTTATACGACGGTTGAAAGGTTGAACGAGGGAGTGGCACGCTCCCCACGGATGCGAGCAGTCGTTGTCGGACCAATGACAGAGTATGGTTGAGCGTGAACCGACGCGTGCTCGCTATCGGCGACGGTTCATTGAATACATTAGCCTCTCCCGTAATAAGCCTAATGAACAGGTGAATTATTGCAGAACAGTGGTACGCTCGTCCAGAAACGCTCCGCAAAATACAGTATCTTTGGTTAGTTGGTTGCCTGTCCGATAGCCTGATCGAGGTCAGCTTTGATGTCCTCGACAGACTCGGTACCGACGGAGAGACGGACCATGTCGTCGGTGACGCCGGCGGCGGCCTTTTCCTCGTCAGTGAGTTGCTGGTGGGTGGTCGAGGCCGGGTGGATGATGAGCGTCTTCGCGTCGCCGACGTTTGCCAGCAGAGAGGCGATTTCCGTCGATTCGACGGTCGTTCGGGCGGCGTCGTAGCCCGCGTCGAGGCCGAACGTTATCATGCCGCCGTAGCCGCCGTCGAGGTACTTGCTGGCGGTGTCGTGCGTTTCGTGGTCTTCGAGGCCAGGGTAGGTGACCCACGAGACTTCGGGGTGGTCCGCGAGGAACTCGGCGACGCCCATCGCATTGTCGCAGTGGCGGTCCATCCGCGCGGGCAGCGTCTCCAGACCCTGCATCGTCTGCCACGCGTCGAAGGGAGACTGCTGGCAGCCCAGATCGCGGAGACCGCGGGCGATGGCGGCATAGGTGAAGGCCGCGTCCTCGAAGCGCTCCCGGAAGTTAACGCCGTGATAGGCTGGGTTGTCGCCGGCGATTTCGGGGTACTTGTCGGCGTGTTCCTCCCACGGGAAGGAGCCACCGTCGACGAGAACGCCGCCAACGGTGGTGCCGTGGCCGTGAATCCACTTCGTCGTGGAGTTCCAGACGAGGTCGGCCCCGTGTTCGATTGGGTTGCAGAGATACGGTGTTGCGAAGGTGTTGTCGACGAAGAAGGGGACGCCGTGGTCGTGGGCGATCTCGGCGAGGCGCTCGAAGTCCGGTGTGACCAGCGACGGATTCCCGATGGTCTCACAGTGGACGTAGGCCGTGTTCTCGTCGATAGCCTCGGCGTAGGCATCGTAGTCAAGCGTGTCGACAAAGCGGGTCTCGACACCGTTGCGCGGCGCGGTGTGGGTGTAGTAGGTGTAGGTGCCGCCGTACAGCGACGACGCCGTGACGACGTTGTCGCCGACGTCCGCGAGCAGGAAGGTTGCGAGGTTCAGCGACGCCATCCCGGAGGCGGTGGCGACCGCGCCGACGCCGCCCTCCAGCGCCGCCAGCCGCTCCTGTAGCATGCCGACGGTGGGGTTCATCAGCCGCGAGTAGATGTGGCCCGGCTTTTCCAGTGCGAACTGCTTTGCCGCGTCTTCGGCGTCTTCGAAGACGTATGAGGTGGTCTGATACAGTGGCGGCGCGCGAGAACGGGCCTCGGCGTCTGGCTCTTCCTGTCCGACGTGCAGCGCATCGGTTTCGAATCCGTGGTCTTGGTCGTCACTCATACTCTCTCCTTTTACCGGATGGGTCTTAATTGCGCCTCAATCGGTGAGGCCCGCCACTGCTACGAGATACCGGTGATTCTTCGCGCCGTTTCCGGACGTATTCATGCGCGGAAGGCCGTGTGGAGTCAGTATCGTGCTTCTGGAAGAACACGAAGAGAAGTACTCGGGCCGGGAGCGAGTGGTGCGACGACTGTCGCACCCGAAGCGACCCGGGGAAGGGCAGGCATGCCTCAGTTACAGATAGAGTACGTGTTTAGCCCCAATGAATTTCGCCACTGTCTCGTAGCAGGCGACCAATCGGGGGTATATGCACCCTCAGCAAGGGCTAATTGAACTTCTTCAGGGATGGTCTCCGCTCGGAGACCATCCCG
>NZ_JAAOHT010000103.1:0-2679 GCF_011440255.1 Haloarcula sp. JP-Z28
GATCTTCTGTGTCGATTCGGCGACCTGTTCGGACGCGTCACGGACGGACTCCGCACTCGACAGAACGACGTCTCCAGATTCCGCGACTTCGTCGGCGAAGCTGTTGAGCTGGCCGATGGTCTTTTCGAGTTCGTCGACCATGCCGTTGAATTCGCTGGCGATACGGTCCATCGACTCGTTCTCGCCGTCTGTCGCCATTCGCTCAGTGAGGTTTCCAGCGGCCGTCTCCTCCATCACGTCGGAGAACTCCTCGGCCTTCTTCTGGAGGTACTTGTTGACTTCGAGGGCTTCGGCGCGGGAAACCTCCGCTTCCTTCTGTGCACGCTCGGCCTCGTTGATCTGTTCTTTGAGGGCGTCGCGCATATCAGCGAACCCGCTGTACAGGCGACCGATGTTGTCGATACGACTGGTAGCGATATCGATGTCGAGGTTCCCCTGTCGCATCTGGTCCGTCTTTCGGGTCAGGCGGTCGATCGATGTTGCCGTGTTGTATCCGAGTATTGCACCGACACCCGCGATGAGCAACACCATCAGCGCCGTCCCGATGAGCCCGTACTGCTGGACGTTCTGGACGAAACCAAAGACCGCGGAGTTGGGCGCGTGCACGAGGACGACCCAGTCCGTCCCCTGTATCGGTGCGTAGCCGACGGTGTAGCGCTCGCTGAGCACGTCGGCTGCCGGCATATCAGCGGTGACACCGGATTGCTGTTCCGAGGACCGAAGGTCGTTCGCCTCGCTGATCGGTTCGGTAGCGCGGCTGTTCTCGCTGTACGACTGCAGCATATTCCCTCCGAGGCCGCGGCTCCCGTCTCTGGGTTCGTCAATCATGACGACCGCCGACCCGTTGACGACTTGGGTAAACCCGCCTTCAGCCCTGTTGTTCCCCTGAAGCGAGTTCGCGATCTCGTCAAGCGAGTATTCGATGAGGATATACCGATTCTGCGAGGCATCGACAGGGCTGACAAAGCCGACGACCGGGCCCGAGTTCGTCTGGTACACGTCGGAAACGACGACATCGCTTGCCGTTTCGAAGTTCGTACCGGTAAGCCAGGCCCTGCTCGTCGATTCGAGCGGTGAGTTGGTCAGCACCTGTGAGTTAGATGTGCTGGCGACAACTTGCGATTGGGCGGCATTGCGTTCAACCAGATGGATGTCGGCAGCATCTGCGGACAAAGCGGCTTTCCGATTGTTGAGTTCGATATCGATATCATCGGTATCACTACTGGCCCAGATGTCGTTGGAAGAGACGAACTGGGTCGATAGCCGGTTTCGGTCTACCCACTGTGACAGGATGTCAGCTTCCTGTGCAGCGGCGTTTTCGTAGTCACTCAGAACCTGCTGTTCCGTGTAGTTTTTGACCTGCTCTGTCGCGGCAAGGCCAACGAGACCAACCGACAGCGCCATAATAAAAAGGACGATACCGAATTTGAGTGCGAAGTTTCGCCGGATGGCATCCGGGACGACTGTCGCCAGAATCCCACCGGAGGCGTTCGAATCGTTCTCTGAACTGTCTGGTATCTGTGTCTCTCCTGAACTCATACTTAGCTCCCTCCAAGCGAGCAGTTAGCCGCTGGCCCGCTGTCGCACGCATATTGTACATCCGCTGGCTCCCCAATCAGGTCGTAGTAGGTGCCGTAGGATTGCTGTATCTCTGACTTCCCCCTTACAACCGGTACTTGACGCATCGCCTGATGGTCACAGGCCCGGAGCGTCTGCGGTCCGAGACCGGCGTCGTACTCGTGTCCTTCGAGCGCTCCGATGACGTCGATCGGGTTGAACGTTCCCGCCCGCTCGACTGCGCTAGCGTATTGCAACGCTTGCGTGTACGCGATGTGCGCTGCCCCCGATGGGGCTGCCGATTTCGAGGACCCTGTCGAACTGCCATACTCCTCACGGAACGTTTCTCGGAAGGTGTTAGACAGCGGCGAGTTGATCGCCGGACTCCAGGCGACTGTTCCGATAACGCCCTCTATCGCACCGCCTGCGGTCTCGGCAATCTCTCTCGAAGCCATCGGAAGGACGATATTCGATTCCGGGAACTCGTCTCGGAACGCTCTGAGTGCGTTTACTGCGTCGAGGCCACCGAGCCCGAGGACGATCACGTCGAAATCAACTGACTTGATGTCTGCGGCGTACTGGGAATAATCGCTTGTCCCGACCTGTGCAGTCGTATCCCAGACAGGTGCCCAGCCGACATTCCCAAGGGCTGCATCCATATCGTCCCGGAGCGTCTGACCCCAGTCGTTGTCCTGAAAGATCTTGACGTAATTGGCATCTTTTCCGAACTCTTCACTGAGGGCTGGGGCCAGCGCCTCGGCCGCCATGTGGTTGTTGAACATCTCGCGGAAGGAGTATCGGTTGCAGTCAGCACCCGTCAGCGAGTTCGTGTTAGCCATCGTCGCCATGTAGATAACCTGGTTCTGCGCAGCAACCTCCTGATTTGCCAGGCCAGCACTGCTTGACGTCCCACCAGCAAGCATAATTACCTCCTCACCATCAACAAGCCGCTGTGCGTTGCTTCGGGCAGTATCTGAACTTCCACCCGTGTCCTCGACAACGAATTCGACATCTTTGCCCAGAAGTCCGTCACCGTCCAGAGGCGAATTGTACTTCTCGCTTGTTACCCACCCACCACCGTTGTTAATGTGCTTGACCGCGAGTTTGAAACCGCGTATCTCC
>NZ_JAAOHT010000103.1:2689-5870 GCF_011440255.1 Haloarcula sp. JP-Z28
CACCTCCTCACCATCAACAAGCCGCTGTGCGTTGCTTCGGGCAGTATCTGAACTTCCACCCGTGTCCTCGACAACGAATTCGACATCTTTGCCCAGAAGCCCGTCACCGTCCAGAGGCGAATTGTACTTCTCGCTTGTTACCCACCCACCACCGTTGTTAATGTGCTTGACCGCGAGTTTGAAACCGCGTATCTCCTGCTTACCGGCCGTTGAGTACGCCCCGGAGGAAGCAACGTTGAAACCGAACGTCACCGAATCCCCGGATACCGGAAAGTTTCCAACTGGAGTTGGGGTCGGCGTCCCGTCCCCATCTGTCACACCCTCGCTGCCACCACAGCCCGCAAGTCCGGCCAACCCGGCGGCACCAATCGAACGGAGTAGGTCTCGCCTAAAGACGGACGGCCCACCACCATTTCTCCCTGAATCCATACTGGCGTGTGTAAATTACTATAGCACATAAACTTTTGGAGAAAACTAATGCTGGCGGTACTCACCAATTAAAACTACGAAGTAACTGTCTATAATATAGTAAGAGGTGATTACCGCCGCCGTCAGACGACTGGTTCTCCGGGATTTATACTAAGCCAGTGAGCAACGGTGGATATGACGGAGTTAGTTACGTTCGGTGAGACGATGTTGCGGTTATCGCCACCTGGCGACGAGCGACTGGAGACTGCAGACCAGTACGCCGTCAGGGCGGCTGGCGCGGAGTCGAACGTCGCAGTTGCTGCGCAACGGCTCGGAGTCGACGCGATGTGGGCGTCAAAACTCCCCGAGTCACCGGTCGGTCGCCGAGTCACGGGTGAACTTAAGCACCACGGCGTGTCGGTCGATGTTGCCTGGGACGACTCCGACAGCGCCCGACAGGGAACATACTATCTAGAACAGGGCAGCCCACCACGGGGCAACGACGTTATTTACGATCGCCAAAACGCCAGTGTCACAACCGCCACACCAGCTGAGCTTCCCACGGAGACCATCGCAGACGCCGCGGGGTTCCATACCTCGGGGATCACACCGGCGCTCTCGGAGACGCTCGAATCGACCACTGCTGACCTCCTTTCGCTCGCACAAGACGCGGGCACGACGACGAGCTTCGACCTGAACTACCGCTCGAAGCTCTGGACGCCGGCGGAAGCCCGTTCAGTTCTGACAGAGCTATTCCCGTCTGTCGACCTGCTCGTTGTTGCCGAACGCGATGCGAACGTCGTGTTGGACCGGACCGGCGACGCCGAAACGATCGCTCGGGACCTCGCCGCCGAGTATGGGTTCGAAGCGACAGTGATCACCCGCGGTAGCGATGGGGCGCTCGCGCTTGCTGATGGGACTGTAACGGAGCAACCGACGTTCGAGTCGACCGATGCGCACCCGGTTGGGACCGGCGACTCCTTTGTCGGTGGTTTCCTCTCGCAGTACCTCTCCGGTGGCACCGTTGCAGACGGGCTTGCTTGGGGTGCCGCGACGGCCGCACTCAAACGGACGATACCAGGCGATATTGCTGTCGTATCACCAGACGAAATCCGTTCTATTCTCAGCGGTGATACAGAAGCGATTTCGCGGTAGCTACGGCGTCCAGCAAGCTTCTTATCCCTTCGCGGGGAACGGCAGGGTATGATTAACTATGAACGCTGTAAACTGTGGCTCCCCGGATGCGGAGGTCACAATGCGTAGCGCAAAGATCGTCTGTACTCTCGGTCCTGCGTCGGACTCGGTCGACGACATCGCGTCACTCGCAAAAGCCGGTATGTCCGTTGCCAGACTGAACGCGAGCCACGGCTCGCCGGAACACCGCCGTGAAATGATCGATCGCATCCGGCAGGTGGACGAGGCAGTCGAGGAACCGGTCGCGGCCATGCTCGATATGCCTGGGCCGGAAGTCCGGACCGCGGAGATCGACGAACCGATTCAGCTCACGGAGGGGTCTACCATCCGGTACGTCGTCGGTGACGACGCGACGCCAGAAGAGGTCGGGCTTTCGCAGTCGATTACGGCAGTCGAGCCGGGCGACCGGGTGTTACTCGATGACGGTCGAATCGAGACGACCGTCAAACGTGTCGAGGACGAGACAGTGTTTGCGACCGTCGAGAACGGCGGCGAACTGGCCGCCCGCAAAGGCGTCAACGTTCCCGGCGTCGAACTCGACCTGCCGACGATTACGGAAAACGACGAACAAGAACTCGACGTGGCCGCCGAGAAGGAGCCTGATTTCGTGGCCGCCTCGTTTGTCCGTGACGGCGAGGATATCTACGAGATCAGCCAGGCACTCGAAGAGCGCGGTGTCGACATTCCGATCATCGCCAAGATCGAACGGGCCGGTGCCGTCGAAAACCTCGACTCGATCATCGACGAGGCCTATGGCGTGATGGTCGCCCGCGGTGACCTCGGCGTGGAGTGCCCCCTTGAGGATGTCCCTATCATTCAAAAGCGCATCATCCGCCGGTGTCACGAGGCCGGCGTCCCGGTCATCACGGCCACCGAGATGCTTGACTCGATGGTCCACTCCCGGCGGCCGACCCGCGCGGAGGCCTCAGACGTGGCAAACGCAGTTCTGGACGGTACCGATGCAGTGATGCTCTCTGGTGAGACGGCGATCGGTGACCACCCGGCCCGTGTCGTCGAGACGATGGACCGGATTATCCGCGATGTCGAGGGCAGCGAAGAGTACGCCGAATCCCGCGAACAGCGCGTGCCAAACGCCGGGGATACCCGAACAGACGCGCTCGCACGCTCGGGTCGGTTCCTCGCCCGCGACATCGGGGCGTCGGCGATTGTCGCCGCGTCCGAGTCCGGCTACACTGCCCTGAAATCGGCGAAGTACCGGCCCTCGATCCCCATCGTCGCGTCGACGCCGAGCGAGCGCGTCCGCCGGAAGCTCGCGCTCTCGTGGGGTATCACACCCGTAACGACCGAGTACACTACCGAAGGGGCCGACGCCGTCATCCAGACGGCAGTTCAGGCGGCCCTCGACACCGAAGCCGCGGACAGCGGTGACACGGTCGTCGTCCTGTCCGGGATGATGACCGAGCTGGAGGGGATGAACACGGCGAATATGCTGAAAGTCCACGTTGCGGCCGAAACGGTCGCGAGCGGTCGGTCCATTGTTGATGGCCTAGTGACTGGCCCCGTCCATCGGATTTCGACGGCCCCGCCCCGGGAGTCGCCAGGTGACCTCTCGAACGTC
>NZ_JAAOHT010000103.1:5880-10741 GCF_011440255.1 Haloarcula sp. JP-Z28
GTATCACACCCGTAACGACCGAGTACACCACCGAAGGCGCTGATGCCGTCATCCAGACGGCAGTTCAGGCGGCCCTCGACACCGAAGCCGCAGACAGCGGTGACACGGTCGTCGTCCTCTCTGGGATGATGACCGAACTGGAGGGAATGAATACGGCGAATATGCTGAAAGTCCACGTTGCGGCCGAAACGGTCGCCAGCGGTCGGTCCATTGTTGATGGCCTAGTGACTGGCCCCGTCCATCGGATTTCGACGGCCCCGCCCCGGGAGTCGCCAGGTGACCTCTCGAACGTCCCCGAGGGGGCGATACTGGCGGTTCCAGAAGGGTTCGACGGCGAGTTCGTTGGCGACACCAGCCGCATCGGTGGCATCATCGACGGCCATGAGGGCGTCACGAGCTACGCAGCTATCGTCGCCCGCGAGCTTTCGATTCCGATGATATCGAACGCGGACCTGCCTGATGCTGTCTCCGACGGGTCGACTGTTACACTAGACTCCGAGCGCGGCGTCGTCTACGAGGAGTCCGTTGGACGAGAGGACATCTCAGGCAGGGAGCGAGACTACTGACCGCAGTAGAATCTGTGTAGTTAAGTATCGGTGGGGCAACCCTTCGACCAGCATGGGCGCTTACGCAGGGGTCGACCTCGGAGCGACACATATTCGCGCTGTTATCGGTGACGAGACAGGCTCGATAGTCTCGTCACACAAAACTGAAACACCACGTGGACCGGCGGGCATTGCGGTCACGGAGGCGGTCCTCGACGCGATCCGGCAGGCCTGTGACGCCGCCGACATCGCCCCCACAGACGTGGTTGCCGCCGGTATCGGATCCTTCGGCCCGATGGATCTGGCCGAAGGTGTCGTCGAAAACCCAGCGAACCTTCCAGACACCATCGACCGGATTCCGCTGACTGGGCCGGTCGAAAACCTCATCGGCAGCGAGCGAGTGTCGCTACACAACGACGCCAACGCCGGCGTCATCGGCGAACGGTTCTACTCGGACCGGAGCCCCGATGACATGGTGTATCTCACTATCTCATCCGGAGTCGGCGCTGGGGTCGCCGTTGACGGGAACATCCTGTCAGGCTGGGACGGCAACGCCGGCGAAGTCGGGCATCTGACCATCGATCCGCACGGTTTCATGACCTGTGGCTGTGGGCACGACGGCCACTGGGAGGCATATTGCTCGGGCGAGAACATTCCCCGGTATGCCACACAACTGCACCGAGAGGACCCCGTCGAGACGGCGCTCCCAATCGAGACTGAGGAGTTTTCGGCGGCAGATATCTTTGAGTATGCTGGTGAAGATGAGTTCGCGTCTCACGTTCTCGACCAGATCTGTCACTGGAACGCTATCGGCGTCGCGAACATCGTTCACGCGTATGCACCTCTCGTTGTCTACGTCGGTGGGGCCGTTGCACTCAACAACCCCGAGCAGGTGCTAAATCCGATCCGGGAGCGGCTCGATGACATGGTGATGTCGAACATTCCGGATATCCAGTTAACGCAGTTTGGCGACGATGTCGTGGTTCGTGGTGCACTGGCGTCCGCACTGACTGGCGGCACAGGCGACCCGTCACAGCGCGTTTAAAAAGCGTCGACCTGACCGCGAACCGTTGGGCTACTGCTGCAAGTCGTACAGCCGTCGGAACGCAGTCGGCGGGAACCGCGGTTCGACGCGGCTCGGTGGGCGTCCCTGACCATTAGTGACCGTCGCTTCGACGCGGTCAACGACGCCGGATTCAGCCATTTCGTAGAGGAACCGTTTGACGGTCCCGGCAGAGAGATCGACTGACTGTGCCGAGGCAATCGCCTCCGTCGTCGCCGTTACCGAGGAGCGTTCGCTCTCCTCTAGGTCGATGAGTTCCCTGAGAACGGTCTGTCGGTTCGTCGGCAGGGAGAGAACAACGCCTAACGAAACACAGGGGTCGGGCACCTCCGCGATGGCCGCGTCGACGTTGGCCTGTGTGATCCGGTCCTGGCCCCGTTCCTCGGCCAGTTCTGCAGCGATAAACAAAGCGGCAAGGGCATCGTGGGCGTTGCCGTCGGCCCAGTCAGCGATATGTCTCGCCTGACCGTGATCAAGTCCCTGCTGGGCCAGCCCGTTCGAGGTTCTGGTCATCAACACGTCGACGAGCATCTGGCGCTGGTAGCGGTCGATACTGATCGACTCGGCGGTGTACCGCGTCAGTTCAGTTGTCGACGGGTCATCGCGACCGATAGCGAGCCAGCTAACGTTGCTCGGTAAGCCAGCAAACAGGTCAACGAGGGCTGGAGCCTGAATACTCTCCGGCTCGCTGATGTGGTCGACTGCAATGACGATTCCTGTGCGTTGTTCTCGGACCAGATCGTGGAGTCGCGACTTGAGCGTCTCCGTCCCGATTCCGTGTTCTGGCACCGATTCGTCAACGAGTGCGTCCAGAACCGCGTGGTAGAACGCGAACTCGCTTGCGGTCTCTCGGGCGTTCACGTAGACGAACGACGGAGAGGTCGGTGGCTGTGCACGGGTCGTTGTGTGGATAATCGCCTGTTGCTCCGTTGGGAGTTGTTCTAAGTTGGCGAACAGCGCCGTGATAACCGCGGACTTCCCTGAACCGCAGGGGCCGTACACGTACGCGTTCGGCGGAAGCTGCCCATCGAACACTGGATCGAGGTGGTCGAGGAGCCGTTCGAGGACCGGCCCGCGGTCGGCCGGCTCCTCTATGTGGACGACCGGTGAGATAGACTCGTAATCCTGAATGAGCCGTGGCTCACCGTTCCGGCGTTGTCGACGCTTGATTCTCGCTTCAATGTCCATGCTTGGAAATTAGATCGTGTGTATATTCGATTGGACCTGTAAATAAAAAGCCGTATGAGTTCTTACGGCAGGGGGATAGCTGCGGACGTCGTGAACACTCCAGCCAGTGCCAGAATGCCCAAGATGAGGGTCGTCGTGATGATCGACGCGGCTGGCGGGTCAAAGTGCGTATCTGAGTGGGCGTAGAAGATACGCTGGTAGACCTCACCGAGCAGCGCACCCAGGATACCGAAGGCTGCACCGAGCACAAGTGCGACTAGGACACTCGCTCCGTCCGTCATCGCCATACTGGCGACGAACGTTGCCGGGAGCGTCATGTGGTGCGTAACCGGGAATTTCTCCACGCCGAGGTTCAGGAACAGCAGGCTCGCTGCTGAGATACCGAACGGGAGGAAGAGACTCCCCGTTTTCGCGAAGATGTACGCACCAAGGATGCCGGTAATGAGCCCGAGCATTGCGACGTGCGTCCACTTGTACTGGTGTGGGAGCCACGGTTCGACAGCCGGTCGTTCGGCGGCTATTCCACCATCCGTTGCGACTTCTTCACTGCTACTCGACCGCATCTTGCCGCTCTCGAATGGCGACATATCCAGCAGGCTGCTGCCGCGGACACGTCCGATAACCGGGTACCCGAAGACTAGACGGGCGATAACAGCCGTCAGGATGACACCTGCTGCAGGCGGGTCAATCGGAATCCCGAGTCCACCGGACGTCTGCCGGATTGCCATACCCAGGATACCGAAGACCCCACCGACAGCAAGGACATCCGGTCGAGTACCGAGGGCGTAGGCGATGTCCTTCGCTGGGTGGTAGTCACCGTCGTCCGGTTCGTACATACCGTCGTACTTCGCAGCGTACGCTGCTGCTGCCACACCACCGGCGAAGGCGACGTGCGGCCCGAACACAGGACCGAAGGCCAGTGGACCGACGATGCCAGCGCCGTAGCCACCGGCGGCACCTGCAATGACATCAGGCGAACCGCCGACGAATGACTCGGAGACAACGTTGCCGGCCTCTCCGATAAGCACCATGAAGCCGGTGAAACAGAACGCCGGGAGTGCACCGATAGAGGCCCCGAACGCGCCACCCGCGAACGCCGCGATGGCAAGGACGAGCATATCAACCGCCGTGAGTCCGAATGCGATTGCCATCTGTTATTCCTCCTGTGCCCAGTCACGGGAACGGTCGACGGCGTCGTCCCAGCGGGCGTACATCTTGTCTGCCTTTCCAGCGTCCATCTCCGGCGAGAACTCCTCGTCGACCTGCCAGTTGTCCCGAAGTTCGTCGACGGTGTCCCAGTACCCGACGGCGAGGCCGGCTGCGTATGCCGACCCGAGGGCAGTGGTCTCGTCAACCTGTGGTCGAGCGATGTCCGTCTGGATGATGTCGGACTGGAGCTGACAGAGGAAGTTGTTCTTGACTGCACCACCGTCGACTCGCAGCGTCGTCATCTCGACACCGGAGTCTTCCTCCATCGCTTCCGCGAGGTCGCGGGTCTGGTACGCGATGGATTCCAGGGTCGCACGCACGATGTGCTCTTTTCGCGTTCCGCGGGTCATTCCGACAATCGTCCCGCGGGCGCGGCCGTCCCAGTGCGGAGCGCCGAGACCCGTGAAGGCCGGCACCATGTAGACACCGTCGGTTGATTCAACCGAGCGGGCCAGTTCTGCTGTCTGGGCGGCGTTGTTGATGAGGTCGACGTCCTCGAGCCATTCGATGGCCGCGCCGGCGATGAAGATGGAGCCTTCCAGCGCGTACTGGACGGGCTCACCGGACATCTGGAAGCCGACGGTCGTCAGCAGGCCGTTATCCGAGGCGACTGCTTCGGAGCCAGTGTTCATCAGGTAGAACGCGCCGGTGCCGTAGGTGTTCTTCGCATCACCCTTGTCGAAGCAGGTCTGGCCGAACAGCGCGGCCTGCTGGTCGCCCAGCGCGCCCGCAACGGGGACTTCCTCTTCGAGGAAGCCGTCCGCGTCGGTGTGCCCGTACAGACTCTCGTCGGAGGACGGGCGGACTTCCGGAACCATGGACTCCGGAACGCCGAACTCTTCGAGGAGTTCATCGT
>NZ_JAAOHT010000104.1:0-10485 GCF_011440255.1 Haloarcula sp. JP-Z28
GCTGCAGCCGATTCCGACACGAACCGGCTTATTGGGAACATATCGGGCACCGCTAGCGCGGTGCCCTTGCCCTCTTCGACTTTCAGCCGCTGCTCTCGCTATCAACAATCTCCTTCGCAAGAGCGTCCGAACTAAGATCGAATTATAGCTTATGATAATTTGACGGACAAATCTTAATATGGATAGTACGTACCTAATCATATCTACTGTTTCAAGCATTTTATTGCTTATTGAGAGTATATGCAATTCACTTGCAGCGTATAATCAGATTAGATACAAAATGATACACGTTTACTAACTTAGTAGTATACTGATGAATTGACTCATTGCTTGCTATAACGAATTATCATATCAGTATTATAAACTGTTAATAACAAAACCTTGAATTTCTCATTCGCATGGTCGATTTCACTCGACGGCAGGTACTTTCACAGTCGGTGGCTGCTGCGCTTGGGGCCAGCGTCATCGGCGTGGCAAGCGGAGAAGAAGTCGAAGAGACAGATACACCGGGCGCTCCGAGCGTCGCTGGGAGCCTCAAGCGCTTCTCGACAACGGCATTTGGTGCGGAGGTGACAGGGCCATTCGTGTTCGAAGACGGCGGACTACTGTACAGTCTCCAACACCCGGACGAAGAGAACCCTGGAGAGTTCGGGCGGGCTGCGGTGGGCTATTTCAGCGGTTTCCAGTTTGAGTTTAACGGAAGCAATGACGACTTTCCTGAGGTGGGGGTTCCGGACACAGAAAATAAACAGCGTCAGGTCCGGTCCGCAGCCGGCGACTACGAAATCCTCGTGCAGGGACGCGAACCCATCAACAGTGGGCAGGCACGGCTTGGTGTGGTCCAGACGCCCGATGGAACAGATATCACCCAGGAGAACTTTGCGGGCACCCAGTACGGCGGCGCGGCGACGAACCCCGACTGCAACCAGTTCGTCCCGAGCAACGACGAGGGGACCGAGGGCTACCTGTTCACGAACTGGGAGAACAGCCCTGGGTGCGTTTCCCGGGTCCCGATAAGCAAGGGTGAGAACGGTGAGTGGAGCGCGGACACCGAGAACGCGATAAACCTGACCAACACCGAGTCGCTCCGTGAGCATGGGGGGACGCGAATCAACTGCTATGGTGACCTCAGTCCGTGGGAGACGATGATCTCTGCTGAGGAGAACTACGCACACCCGCGCGTCAGCTTGACGGCGACGGTGAGCGACATCGTTGATGCGGGGTCGGGCGAGGGCCTTATCGGCGGGTGTCAGTTCTGGAACCGGCCGAACCCGAGCGAGATATCGGACGCAATCGAGTCATACGCTGAGAGCGGCGACCTCGACGAGAGCTTCTATGCACAGGGCTCTTGGGCCCTGACCGGCGTCGAATTCCTTGCATACTACCTCGGTGCGGACCGCGATGACCAGGCAGGGGGCGAAAATAATATGACGCTCCTCGACGACGTGTATCCGAATCCATACCGATATGGGTACTTCGTCGACTTTCGCGAACCAACTTCGGACGAACCTGAAGCGGTCAAGTACTACGTGATGGGACGGGCCTCGTGGGAAGCACCAGATATTCAGGGCGACCAGCGGACTGTTTACGGCTGTTCGGACGGTGATAGCAAGGGCGTCTACAAGTTCGTCGCCGACGAGCCAATTCCGGAGTACGACAACACAGACGACATCGCAGGCACGCTGTACGCGCCAAAGATTACCAATGACGCGGCCAACGCCGCCGAAGCCGGTCAGCGTAACTCTCCCGCACAGACTCCACTGGAAATCGAATGGATGGAGCTCGGTCACGCCACGAACGGCGAGGCTGCTGAGTGGATCGCGGAGTACGACGACATCACGCAGGCCGACTACATCACAGAGCACACGGAATACAGTGTGGACGAAATCGGGACGGATGTCTCGGTGTCCGACGCGGTCAGAGAAGCCGACCTTACAGTCCTCCAGAGCGCAAGCGGCAACCAGAGTTACATCACGAACGAGGACATCGTCGAGTGGGCCGAACAGTACGAGGCAAACGGTCCCGACGGCGTTGACGAAGAACTCCGTCGCGTCCCGTTCTTGGAGACCCGCGCAGCCGCCAAAGAGATCGGTGCGTCCATCGAGTTCAACAAGGCTGAGGGCGTCGACACCGTGGATAACTCCCAGCCCGGCGACTTCATCTACTTCGGTATCTCGGAGTTCAACGACGCGCTCGCGGACGACGAGGGCGATGTCCAACTTGACCGCGTCGACGGCGGCGTCGTCTACCGCGGCGTGCTCGAATCAAACTACAATGTCTCGACGCTCGAACCGGTCATCACCGGTCCTGACTTTACTGACTCCCCAGAAGATGCCGACGACGCGCTCCGGAATATCGACAACGTCTATACGATGCGGGACGGCCGCGTGCTCTGCTGTGAGGACGGCTTCGGCGGCCCCGCGCGCTCGTATCCGAATGACGGTCTCTATGTCTACCAGCCGAAGGTCACTGTCAGCGCCGAGTCCGCTGCGGTCAGTAGCGGGTCAACGGGCAGTGTCCCGTTGACTGCCTCGTCGCTTCCCGCTGGTTTCTCTGGCGCTCGGCTCACTGTTAGTACCTCGAACCCTGAAGTTGCATCTATCACTGGCGTCTCGTTCTCCGATGCGGTCGGACTCACCGAGAGTTCCATCAGTGACGACGGCTCGTCGGCTACGATCCGCATGGCTGATGTCGATACAAACGTCCAAGCCGGTGCAATGGATGTCTCACTCGCAACACTCGATATCCGTGCTAACAGCGGCGGCACGACCGACTTGACTGTCTCCATCGAACAGATGGACGACGAGACCGGAGACGCTATCGAAGCAGAAGCACGAAATGGTGTCGTTATTGGTGGGCCACGGACGGTTGTCGGCAGCGACGCGCCGACTGACCCTGACGGCGACGGTTACTTCGAGGATCTCAATGGTAACGGCCGTCTTGATTACGAGGACGTTCGAGTACTATTCTTGAACTTGGATTCTGACAGCGTCCAACTGAACACCGGTGCGTACGACTTCAACGAGAACGGGCAGATAGACTACGCGGACGTGACAGAGCTCTACGAAGAGGTCAACTGAAGACTGCGATTCGGCAGTCATCTCATCTTTCCATACAGGAACACAATGACAGACGACACCCACCTTTCGGTACGTGGCTCCATCCGATGTGCTCGCCTCTCCCTCGCGCTCGTCGCACTTATCGTCTTTGTAACGACGGTCCCCACACTAGCGGTGGGGCAAAGCGACCCAGCCATCAGCATCAAGACCGAGCCTACCGTCGCCGGTGAGACGGCGACCACATCAGTCGTTCTCACCAGCGTGCCTAATGGGCTGGCCGGCTACCAGATCGATCTCGCGATTGATGACCGTGGGGTCGCCCGGTTCGAGAACGCGAGCTACTCCGACCGCTTCGGGCTCACGACTGATCCCATTATTAGTTCGAACGGCAGTACAATCACGATTGAGGCGGCTGACCTCAACGGACAAATCGAACCCGGAGCGAGCGACGTAACGCTCGCAACGGTCCAACTCACGGGCGTCGAAGGCGGCGAGACGCAGGTGACCGTCGCGTCGAGCCAAGTTGATGCAGACGGCGGCGGAGTAGTCGAACCCGCGACCGAGCCGGCAACCCTCGAAGTTTCGGCGGGCGCACCGACAGAAGCAGTGGCCGGTGCGGCCGAAGCCCCAGCAGCCGCTGGGGACTCGTCGAGCATGGAAACCACTGGGATGACCGATACCACGACTGGCGGCAACCAGTCGACTACCGGAGTGGATGGGGCACTTCCCATATTGATTGCTCTCGTCGCACTCGCTGCGGTAGCGGCCCTCGCAGCCAGAACTGCCTGACAATCATAAGCCTCTACCAACAGACACTATGCCGGAACCATGCACCGCCGATGCACCGACGGACAGCTCAACCTACCGTGAATACATCCTTGGCGTACGTATCGTTGAACAAACGACAGGCGATAGGACTCGCTACCGGTTCAAAGCACCAGATCACGAGGGAATCGAGTTCGATGATCCTGAGATGGCAACGCTGTATGCCGACGTGTACTTCGACGTGAACGGGTTTCAGGAGGCAGAAACTGGCAAACGTGGCGTCCCGCCAACAATCATACAGGCAGGCCGAGATACACTCGTTGCTTACTTCCTCACACAGGACAGCGTCGATGTCCACTGGGCCGCATCATTCTATGGCGAGAAACCGGAGAAAATCGAACGATACGTCTCACGCGTTCGCAAGCGCTCAGAGAAAATCCGTGAGGGAGCGAAGGAACAGAACCACGCTTGACACAGTGAGTCCATGACATCCTTCGCGCCGTGAACGGCATGGTTTCCTCTGGGGGAGTCTCGACTGTCCGTGGTTCCGGATTTCGGGGTAGTTTGTTGCACACCGATCACACCGGGTACGAGGGCGGCAGGAAAACCGGGTGTCAGCCTCCCCTGATATTGGTCCACTCTGCGTCCGCTTCGGGGTCATATACACCGCCCCGGTCGGGTACTTTCTCCGGGTTGAGTTCATGAATCGTGTGGAGCAACTCCTCACTGGCTTACCCACGAGCACGATACGCTCGATTTCGGTTATCTGCTTGTAATTATCACATGGGCTCTCCCCTACCTGGTGACCAGCCGGTGACGATCGCCACAACAGCTGTCCGTTAGAACCGGTCCATCCCGAAATGACAACTGCGCTTGCTCGAGCGAACGGAGTATACCGAATGCAAAACCGAGCGATATGCGAGTACAGCGATTCTGCTGCCGGTTCTCTCAATCAAAAGAGAAGATATCTGAACCAGTGTAGCCCCCGTATCAGTATAGACTACCACTAGATGTGAAACCAAGATATCCATTCCACACCCGCAAAACACGATTGCGCCATGAGACAGATTGATTAATTTTTTAATCATTCAGCAGTGTGACGCCAATATGGTCCCGCTTGAATTGCAAGCTCCCCTCCAAAGTAGTGACATCCTCGGTGGTGCCGCAGCCACTGTAATACTCCTATTCCAGTTAGCCCTTGTTGGAGTCCAAGTCGCTGGTATGTGGACGGTATTCAGTAAAGCCGGCCACGCAGGTTGGAAGGCAATCATCCCGATATATAATCTGTACGTGATGCTCCAGATTGGTGAGAACAGATGGTGGTGGCTGCTACTGCTTGTTGTTCCGGTTGTGAACCTCTACGCAGTGTATAAGATTCATGCTGGCGTAGCTCGGGCGTTCGGAAGAGGCATCGGGTTTGGACTTGGACTCGCATTCCTTGGCATCCTCTTCTTCCCGCTGATGGGCTTTGGCGATTACCAGTATCGCAACTCTAGCCAGTTAGCATAATGAACGTGCAAGCACGGCTGATTCTGGTCACAGCTGCAACGCTTTGTCTCGTCGCACTCGCTGGCTGCGGGCAGCCAGCCGGTTCGCTCTCGATGGAGCCAGTGGATGACGAAGAGCTAGCTAACAACGCCAGTACACAGCTCTCTGAAGAAGAGTTGGGAGATCCAGAAGAACGCGACCGCGGTATGCGAGTTCTCCGTCAGGCCGCGAAGAACGACTCAGCGATGGTCGCCGCGACGGAGCCGCCGCATAGCGCTAACGAGACGGTGTATCGGACTGGTGACCGATTCTATACGCTCTCGTACGCTGCGGTCAACACGACGACTGGCCGACAAGTGACGTATCGACTCGACAAGAATGTAACCACAAACGAGACCGACCAGACCGGCTGGACTGTCGCCGACTACGACGACTTACCGCCAATCGACCAAGCGATGCTTCACTCTCCTGTGTCGTACCTTTCGAGGGACAGTCTCGAAGAAGACGAGGTTCAGCCGGGAGGCATTAAGCAAGACCAGACCTATTCCCCCGCAGAATTGAACCGGTCGGCGATTGCCAACGGCCAGTACGATGCGGTCAGGTATGAGGGCACGCTCATTGAACTTGAGGTAATATCGAATAAGTCACAACCGCTTACAGTGTACCGGTACCGGCCCAGACCGGTCGCAAACGGCGCTGGGCCGTACGCTGCGTGTCTTCGTGACACGTATGCGTTCGAACTGAATGGCCTTGATTCGGATACCCGAGCCGTCGTGTCCGAGGCGACTGATGGGACATACCGCGCAGAAAACACCAGTGACGCGGCATTTCGGTCGGTGCTTGACCAGTTTTACGACCACACGGCGGTCTCGGCAACTGGCCAGTCTGGGTCATGGCTCGTTCGGTACGATGGACGACTCTATTGGGCAGAACTCCGATATGCCTCATTCGACGAGTATGAACAAACAAGGACAGCTAACCCACCCACAGCTGCCTGTTCGTGATAGCTCTTCACAACGCTAGAGCGACAGTGATACCGGGCGGTGGCAAGGCAGGAATGTCGTGCCAGCGCTTCTATAATACACGGTGGGTTGCTGATACTGGTGGTACAAGAATCTGCAGCGGAACTTCAGATACAGAAGTGTCAGGCCACCACGCCACTGTAGCAACCACTCAGTCTCCCTGAATGGCACCGCCGGCCACCGATACCGAACCGTAATCGCGTAGCCCTACTCGGGAAGTACTTTTTCCCACACCGTTGGTGCTCGTCCAAGTAGCCCGTCGTCGAGTCCCCCGGCCATTCTAACCAATCGTCACAGGCGTGCTAGATGCGCGCACTCGATTTCGTTAGTGCCCAACCCGACGGCGCCATCCATTTGTGTCTGATACCATCCGAAATGCCTCAGGTGTTGGCGTTGGCTGGGTTAACGTTGCTCGGTTTATCCCTGCAGGCGCTGAACTGGAGCAAAGCAGTGAGTTCAAATGGGTACTATCCAAGAATCTAATTATAGGTTATTGGATGCTAACTGACACGCTATTATTCGCGACAACGACGTTTCTCATTTGGGTAGCGTTAGTCTATTCGCTCTCTGCGGTCTGGTGGTTAATAGAAGTCTTACCGCTCGGCATTGGGTGGAACTCGAGCGAGATGGACACCTGGGGATTAGATGATCTACAGGTTCGCATACTCACAATCGGAGCGGAAGACGTTGTCCAGGCAACTGTTGACTCAGTTCCTGATGGTGTTGCTGGAGTCAAGGTTATCGCTGAACAGGATATTGATATTGATGGGGCAGCCGTATCTGTCGTACCGGACTCATTCAGCTGTAACGCCACAAACAAGGGCCGTGCCGTTGAGTGGGCACGGAGACACATCTCCTGTGACGCAGAGTATGTCCTGTATCTCGACGAAGATACACTGGTTACTGGGCTGACTGGCCTCCCTGATGCAGATTTCGTTCAGTTTACTGAAAAACCGATTTTCACTGGCTCACGGCTCGCCTATTTGTGTGAAGTGTTTCGAGTCGGCTACCAGTTCGAACAGCGTGCCTTCCGGCGTCTCTCATATCCGCTGTACGCATGGGGCGGCGGCTTCGCAATTCGACACGAGTTGGAGGATGAGCTTACGTGGGACGTAGCGACGATTACCGAGGACACGAACCTTATCTGGCGAGCTGCGGATCGGTTTGACTTAGAATATCGGCTCGTTGACGCCCGGTTTCGAAATCAAGCGCCACCATCGCTGAAAGCGATGATTAAGCAACGTCGCCGGTGGATGTCTGGGACACTGAAAGATAATCATATCCTCCCGCTATTGTACCAACCACTGACGCTAACTCGCGTGGTGTCGTGGGGATTCTCGCCAGCGATTCCACTGCTAATTATGGGTGCTTCGCTCGTCCCCGGTGCAACAGTCAGCATCCAATTTTTCGAACTGATTTCGACTGCACTACTGGCTGTTCTATTCATATATATGCTGTTTGGCCTGTGGGCCTACAGAAAGCATCCGTTACTATGGCCGGTATTCTTGATATTGACTCCACTGGCGGTTGTACTCCACGCCATCGGGGCTGCATGGGGTGTTATCAGCCCAATCGAGGAGTTCGAGGTCACAGAGAAGGTCGTACCCGAGACCATCGAAGGGGTCAACCCAGAATTGGACGAGGGTGCGATTGCAGCCCATGACGGGGAAGACCGCCTTGTCCGCGAATCGGCTGACGAATTCGATACAGAACTGTTCAGGGACTAATTGAACACGCGATTATTATTTTGCCAGCAATCCCAGATTTCAGCTTAGTTTGTTGCACGCCAGTCAAACTGGGAACCCAGTGCTTGGAGAGCACGGAGACTGTATATTTGCCGGGTGTCAGGCCCCCCTGATATTGGTCCACCCTGCGTCCGCTTCGGGGTCGTATACGCCGCCCCAGTTACTTTCTCCGGGTTGAGTTCACGAATCGTGTGGAGCAGCTCCTCGCTAGTCTACAGACGGGCGCAATACGCTCGGTTTCGGTTATCTGCTTGTAATTATCACATGGGCTCTACCCTACCCGGTGACCAGCCGGCGACGATCGCGACACCACCTGACGCTTGGTACTGGTCCATCCCGAAATGACAACTGCGCTTGCTCGAGCGAACGGAGTATACCGAATGCAAAACCGAGCAATATGCGAGTACAGCGATTCTGCTGCCGGTTCTCTCAATCAAAAGAGAAGATATCTGAACCAGTGTAGCCCCCGTGTCAGTAAATATTGCCGGCAGATGCAAAAGCGACGTTTGGGCTGAACAGACACCCCCCACCCGGTGGTCGGTTGCCGGTGAACGTCATGACAGACTCCGTTAAAGTTTGAGTATTTGACTCGATGACCATATGTACGTAATTCAAGCGATAGATACTGAATGCAAAATCGGTCAATATGCTGGTACAACTCCTCTACAGCCAGTTCTCTCAATCACGGCAAAGAAGGTCCGAAGTGGCGCGGGGCCCCGCGCCAGTCTATGTTGCCGCTAGATGCAAAACCGAGGCATTCGTTTTGCACTAAATTGTCTCACTGTGACTGGCATGGAATACTGTTGCGACCCCTCAGATTCCAGCAGCTCAAGAGACTGTCCGCGATAACTGACACTGTCTCTTCACATAATTGTGACCGGAGAGGATGCCATTCTGAAGGACCGGGCTAGCTCAGGACCCCCGGGTCTCGGATCGGCTATGCTTCCGCTGGCGTTGTCGTGGCGGGTGCATCGAATCCGCTGCAGAAGCTAGGCCGGTATCGGTTGATGCGGGTGTGGTTTCAGTTGACTGGACCACCGTGGACCGAATAAAATAGCACGCTGCTGCCCAGTCATACTTACTGGGCCATAGACACTCACTGTAATGTACTTCTATTGTCATCCATTCCTATGGTATATTTTATAAGTTAATTTATTTTAAAAATAAGTGCGCTGCGAATGTTCTTATATGCGGCCGGCAAATTTCTAATTAGCCGCTCTCACCATGCACGCTAGTTCACTCCCGCAGCCGGCCAAGCCCGACTTGTGTCTTGAGAGTGGCGTGTTGAACTGCGGTACCCCAACCTATACGAGCGCTATTCATCAACGCTTGACTCTGTATACATGATATACCCAACTACAGCTGCAGACAATGCCCCAACAGATGAAGAGTACGAACACCTCCTGATGGTGGCCAAACGCATCCAGAATCCGAGAAAGCGGACCAAAGCAGTATTCATGCTCCGCGCGATGGGCGAACTAGGCCTTCGATCCGGTGAGCTCCTCCACTTCCGCCCCAGCTGGCTTGACCGAGAGCGGAAAATCATCCAGATTCCAGTACAAGACGACTGCCGATGTCGGTACTGTCAGGAGCAGGCGGCCGCAGCGGCTGAAAACGACGACATCACACAAGCAGAGGCGCTTGAAAATTACTGGCAACCAAAATACCGAGCCAGTCATCGAGCGGTACCCTATACCAAATCAGACAAGACCGTTGAGATTACTGAGCAGTTCGCCGATATGGTGGGCAACTACGACTGTGCTCAATCGACTATCAACCGGCGATTGAACCGACTCATTGAATGCGCCGGTGTTAATGAAGATATCCACCCACACGCGCTCCGAGCGTACGCCGCACTGTGGTGGGCTCGCCAAGGGCTTGAAGCAGTGTATCTCCAGGGACTCTTCGGCTGGAACGATATGCGCGTTGCAGTGCGGTACATCCAAGCTGGAGGGAATCAGCTCCAACAGCGTATAAACGAACTGACTCAAGCAAACGACATCAGCGATGGGGAACACATCACCGATCTCACGACCGGCGGCCTGCACAATACTGATGAAGTGATCTCTCAGGCTCAAGCCACTTCCAGTCCAGCTGAGCATCCTCGGAGCAGAGACGGTTCGCCATCGATAGAGCAGCCTTCCACAACTGAGACTCCAAGCCCTGACTGCTCACAGGCTTCATTGCAAAGCTACATCGACGCATAGCCATTGTATAAGCGAGTCATAGAATACTCCTCACGTCCGATTTAGGGAAACACCGAACCCCAGATTCTATTCAACGCTCTTGCGTAGGAGATTGTGGATATTGTTGAGCGGCAGCTGTGGATTCGAAGAGGACAAGGGCACCGCGTCAGCGGTGCCCGACACGAATGATTCCGCTAGATGTGTTTGGATCGGAATCGGT
>NZ_JAAOHT010000105.1:0-10400 GCF_011440255.1 Haloarcula sp. JP-Z28
TGGGAGAGCCAACTACAGCGGGGCAAACACCCACAGCCAGCAGAAACGGGGCCCTCTATCTCGATTGATAGTCGCCCGTAATCCATATATCCGGAGTGGTGGTAGTGCATGACATGATAGATGGCTCGACGTGTCCGGCCTGCAGCGGGGACGTCTCGACGACTAATGGCACTGAGTACGAATGCGACGACTGTGGCGAGACGTTCGACAGCGCGGACCTATTTCTCCCGTAATCAGCGGTCGACCCTCCCGGCGGATGCCACAAAACCTCCGCCCGCTTTCGAAATGCTTTTTTCTACCCTCGTCATCGATTGGAGTGCGCGCCGCCTTAGCTCAGACTGGGAGAGCACTCGACTGAAGATCGAGCTGTCCCCGGTTCAAATCCGGGAGGCGGCATTTTCCTACGAACAAAGTGAACAGTGAAAACGCTCTCGAGCGGATTTGAACAAGGTGAGTAAGTAGCGACCACTGGTTGCCCCGTTGACTCGGCACAGTCGCCGGAACAGGTACGTCCGTGGCGACGAGTAGCATGGGTATGACAGAGGAGCCAGCACACGAGCAGATGGAGCACCATGCGACCCTGACCGACGAACTCGCAGACCTCGATGCGGAGCGGGATGCCGTTGCGGCGTCAGTACAGGACCGGCTTGCCGACGCGGTTTCGGAGGCCATAGCAAAAGCGGGGACGAACGTCGGGAGTCTCGGGCAGTCCAAAGACGGTAAGCGGTTTCGATTCGAGGCGCGGCTTGATCGGGCGGCGCTGGTGGCGGCGGTGACGGAAGCGCTGCCGGACGGATTCGTCGTCTCCCACGTCAACGAGGATGGGACGCTGAGCGTGGACTGGACCGGCGACAGTACCACACCCTCGAAGCGGGAACACGGGGCCATCCTGAAGGCGATCATCGCAGAGGAAACGGAGACAGACAGGGATGGCTTCATCGAGTCCGTGCCCAGCCGCGACCGCGTGCTAGCGCGGGCGGTGGAACTGGGTGTCGACGAAGAAGACGCGGCAGACCGCCTCAGTCGACTGGCGACGCTGGACGTGGTGGATATCACTGACGAAGGGGTCTACCCCGACGAGAACTTCTCGCGATATTAGCGAACAAGGGCGGATGCCAGCCGACGGCAGGCGGGAAAGGGCACGGGGACGGAGTCGGCGTGACCGACGTTTATTACTTGGTCCAGTCTGTGGTGTCAGTCGAAATGGCAGTACTATCGACAGAAGACGAGGGGAAATTCCTCGTGGACGCACAGGGAGAACAGATCGGCATCGTGACCGAGGTTGACCCGGAGGGGCAGATTGCGTACGTCGAACCGGACCCGGACCTCACCGAGGCCTGGGTGCAGGGGCTCGGGTTCGGTGACGCCGACGAGGACGACATTGAGGTCGCCGCCGACGCCATCGGAACGATAACTGACAGCGAACTGCGTGTGACTGTCGACCTGTAGTCACGCGACAGACTCGGGACACTCGCCCACACGAACCTCCACCACTTGACGCGCTCCGTGCGTTCATACAGGTCGGGAAGCCGCGCCGGCGCAGTCGGCTCGGAGATGCTCCGAGCATCAGTTGCGACCCGAGCGTCTGTTTTTACGGAGTCGACAGCGGGAGGGGATAAGATATCACAGTAGCTGAGGAATAGCGGGATATCAGGGTACTAAGAGCGCTTTTGCTGGGGAAGCCGTCTAACATCGGCAAGCAACAGTCGAAAAAAGAGGGCTACTCAATTTCGATTCGGTTCGAGTCACTGGCATCGTCCGCGCGCGGCAGCGTTATTTCGAGCACGCCGTTGTGGTAGGTGGCCGTGATGTCATCGTCCATTACCGGCTCGGGAACGGTGACACGTTCGGTGACTCGTCGACTGTGTCGGCGAGCGCCATCGCTCGTTTCCGCAGCGACATTCGATTCGCCTTGGATACTGAGGACACCATCCTCGAAGCGAACGGCGAGGTCGTCGCGCTCAAAGCCCGGGAGGTCGACCATCACGGCGTACCCGTCGTCGGTCTCGTCGACATGAAGGTTCGTGTCGATGCCGTGCTGGCGGTGGTCGACCGAGCGCGTGCTAGCGGCTGGTCGGTCGGCGCGGTATCCGGGACTGTCAGCCATTCGGCGTCTCGAATCGTCATCCATCCGCCGGCCCAGATTGTCGTCCATCATCTCTCGTTGCGTCTGTGCGAAGAGTCGGAACATTATCTCGAAGGGGTCGTTGCTGTGTGTCATAATCACCTTATATAAGCTCGTATTGATATTAACAATTGCGTAACACGTGCTATCACGGGGAGACGGGAGTGCCGTCCGCAGGCTGCGTTCGGCCGGCTCGAAAATGCGTGATGAGATACCGTAGCGGAACTGTTTTGTCAGGCGTACAGCTAGAACAGCCACAGATAACCGCCGAGTACCCGGTCCGTCGGTGGCCGGGCGACTGGACACGAAACACACCATGGCAACCGATTCCGGCACCCGGATAGACCCTTCGGCTGACGAGGTATCGAACTACGACTACCAGAATGAGACTGTCGCTCGGTCTGGCCTCGTCGACGACCTGCAGGCGCGCGTCGACGGCGAGGTCCGGTTCGACGAGTACTCGCGGCAGTTGTATGCGACCGACGCCAGCCTCTATGAGGTGCTGCCCATTGGCGTCGTCTATCCACAGTCAACCGAGGACGTGGCCGCGGTCATGTCCTACTGCGCCCAGCGTGAGATTCCGGTTCTGCCGCGGGGCGGCGGGACGAGCCTTGCCGGCCAGACCGTCAACGAAGCCGTCGTGCTGGATTTCTCACGGTACATGAACGACCTCGTCGAGGCCCGGCCCGACGACCGGCGAGCGCGAGCCCAGCCGGGCATCAAGCTCGGCGACCTGAACGGGGAGCTGGCCGACCACGGGCTGAAGTTCGCGCCGGACCCGGCGTGGGGCGACAAGAGCGTTCTCGGCGGCGCTATCGGTAACAACTCCACCGGCGCACACTCCCTGCAGTACGGCAAGACCGACGCCTACATCGAGGAGTGCGAGGTCGTCCTCGCGGACGGAACCGTCACGACGTTCGGCGAGGTCACCCGCGAGGAACTGCGCGACCGGGCGGCCCCCGACGGTGACCTCGAAGCCCAGATTTACGCCGAAATCGAGCGGATACTCGCCGAGGAAGGCGAAGAAATCACGAGCCACTACCCGGACCTGAAGCGCAACGTCTCTGGGTATAACCTCGACTGGGTGCTCGACGACGCACAGGACGGGACCATCAACGTCGCCTCGCTGCTGGCCGGCAGCGAAGGGACCCTCGCAATTGTCACCGAGGCCGAGGTGTCCCTGGAGCCGATTCCAGAAACCAAGTCGATGGGCCTGCTCGCCTACGAGGGGCTCATCGAGGCTATGGAAGACGTGGCGGACATTCTCGAACACGACCCGGCTGCCGTCGAGGTGCTCGACGACGTACTCATCGACCTGGCCCAAGACACCGCCGAGTTCGAAGACGTGGTTGGGATGTTGCCCGAGGGGACTCGGGCGGTCCTCATCGTAGAGTTCTACGCCGACGACGAGGAGAGCGGGCGACAGAAAGTCGCCGACCTGCTTGCGGACCGAACGAACGGCGTCGACCCCGCCGCCGACCCGACCGCGGACCGGACCATCGTTGACACGCCGATACGGGCGTTCGACGCTATGGAGGCCCACGACGAGGCGAAACGCGAGAAATTCTGGAAGATGCGCAAATCCGGCCTCCCGATACTACTCTCGCGGACGACTGACGAGAAACACGGCTCGTTCATCGAGGACACCGCCATCCCGCCGGCGAACCTCCCGGAGTACGTCGCCGACTTTCAGGAGATTCTGGAGGAGCACGACACCTTCGCCTCCTTCTACGCCCACGCCGGCCCCGGCGTGCTCCACATCCGCCCGCTCATCAACACGAAGTCGGTCGAGGGCGTCGAAACCATGGAGTCCATCGCCGACGCGGTGACCGACCTCGTCGTGAAATACGGTGGGAGCGTCTCGGGCGAACACGGCGACGGCCGCGCCCGCACGCAGTGGAACGAGAAGCTCTACGGCGCGGACCTCTGGGAGACCTTCCAGGAACTCAAGTCGGTGTTCGACCCCGACTGGCTGCTCAACCCCGGGCAGGTCGTCGGTGTCGACGCAGGCGAGGTCGAGTCCGGCGCGATGCCCGAGCGGGCGCGCACTGTCGATATGACCGAGAACCTCCGCTTTGACCCGGAATACGAGTTCGACACCGGCTTCGACCCCGCACTGGAGTGGGACAACGACAACGGGATGCAGGGGATGGTCGAACTCTGTCACGGCTGTGGCGGCTGTCGCGGCCCGCAGGAGACGACCGGTGGCGTGATGTGCCCGACCTATCGCGCGTCCGAGGAGGAGATGACGACGACGCGGGGGCGGGCGAATATGCTCCGGCAAGCGATGAGCGGCGACCTGCCGGACGAACCTACGGACGAGGAGTTCATGCACGAGGTGCTCGACCTCTGTATCGGCTGCAAGGGGTGTGCGAAGGACTGCCCGAGCGAGGTCGACATGGCGAAGCTCAAAGCCGAGGTGACACACGCCTACCATCAGGAACACGGGTCCAGCTTGCGGGACAAGGTGTTCGCCAACGTCGACGCGCTGGCCGGGTTAGGCAGTTCCTTCGCGCCACTGTCGAACCTCGCGACGAAGGTGCCGGGCGCTCGAACGGTGCTGGAGAAGGCGGTCGGTATCGCCCCCGACCGCACGCTGCCGAGCTTCCAGCGCACGACGCTGCAGGACTGGTTCGACGAACGCGGCCCGCAAATCCCGGCGGACGAAGCCGAGCGGCAAGCCCTGCTGTTTCCCGACACGTACACGAACTACAGCCATCCCGAGGTCGGGAAAGCCGCCGTTCGCGTCCTCGAAGCCGCGGGCGTCCACGTCCAACTGGCCGACCGGACCGACAGCGGGCGACCGGCCCACTCGAAGGGCTTTCTGGACCAGTCCCGGGCGACCGCGCGGGACAACATTGATGCGCTCGTCCCCGCTGTCGAGGAGGGCTGGGACGTGGTTCTGGTCGAACCCTCTGATGCCGTGATGTTCCAGTCGGACTATCTGGACCTGCTGTCCGGTGAGGACGTGGAGACGCTGGCCGCCAACGCCTACGGCATCTGTGAGTACCTCGACACCTTCCGGCTGGACGAGGGGGCCGATTGGGATACGTCGGGCGAGACGCTGACCTACCACGGCCACTGTCACCAGAAGGCGACGAAGAAGGACCACCACGCTGTCGGCGTCCTCCGACGGGCCGGCTACGACGTTGACCCGCTGGATTCGGGCTGTTGTGGCATGGCCGGCTCTTTCGGCTACGAGGCCGAGCACTTCTCGATGAGCAAAGCCATCGGCTCGATCCTGTTCGATCAGATCGGCGAGAGTCGCGGCGACACCGTGGTCGCGCCCGGCGCGTCCTGTCGCACGCAACTGGACGACTGGGACGAAAGCGACGGCGAACCGCCGCATCCGGTGGAGAAGCTCGATGCGGCCCTAGCCTGACGGTTCGTCGGGCTGGCGAACCGCCTGAACGATGCCGACCGTCTGGCCGACCAGCGCAAGTCCGATGCCGGCGAGCAACGCGGTTTCCGCCGGCGGGAACAGCGCGCCAGCGTACACCGCCGCACCGAGAACACTCAGCACTGCGCCGGCCGTGTACGCCCGCTGGCCTGCCGGAACGTGCTTCCCAGTGTAGTAGAGGCCGACGCCCGGAACAGCCATCCACCCCAGTAGTGTCGTCGTCAGGAACGGAACCCGGAGCGGAGAGTAGAGGAAACCGACGATGCCGCCGACGGTGAGCAGGAGTCCAACGAGCAGAATATCGCGCCAGATCCGGAGGATGCCCGTCACCATCTCATCCCACGAAAGGACGGCGAACGCAGCGATGAGGACGGCGGCAACGACGTGGAATATCAGCACGGTCCGGTCAGTGACCACATCGAGATGGGCCAGCCCCACGAGCAGCCACGCCAGCGGGATGAGGACGGTCGGACCCTGTGCACGCAAGCGAGGGAACATACGCCTCACTGTGCCCCCCACAATCAAGAAACGTCGGTCGTGCGGACAGGTGTCACGCTCGCGGGAGTTCGACGACGAAGTGCGCGCCGTCAAGGTCGGTGTCGGGGAAGGCCGCGTCGGTTTTGCTGGCGGTGTCAGCGAGGGAGATATCGCCGCCGAAACTCGTAACGAGCGTTTCGACGAGATGGAGTCCGCCGCCGTGCGTGTCGCCCGCCCGCGGGTCGAAAACGCTGTCACGCTGGTCGTCGGGAATTCCCGGACCGTCGTCGACAACGTGGGTCTCGATGACATCGTCGGTCTCGCGGATCGCGACGAACACCGATGGCTGATGATATCTGTCTCCCGTCAACTCTGTCGTCTCCGCCCGCTGTGCCTCGCTCGGCAGCGCTGCTCCGTCCGTCGCGGTCCCCTCAGCGGAGAGTTCTGCTGCCGGCGTCCCGTGTTCGATAGCGTTCTCGATGAGGTTCCGGAGAACCGGGCGAGCGGCCTCGTTGGTGTATGCCATTGCGCTGTCCGGGGCTTGAAGTTCGATGGTGATGGGATGTGTTTGCTCGATTCGCTGTATCACCGCCTCGGCAATCCCGACGATGTCGGTCGGTTCGAATGCCGGGTCGGAACTGAGGGTCTCAACGACCGCCCCGGCGTTGTCGACCAAGCTATCGAGTTCGGTTACCTGCTCGTGGATCGCGTCCGCTGCCGTTTGAACCGTGTCCGAGTCGGCGTTCCGTCGAATGATCGTCGCGCGGCCATCAATAACGACGAGTCCGTTCGCGATATCGTGTCGAAACAGGTCGTTGACGAACGACAGCGTGTTCGCGGTTCGGGTCGCGCGACTGGCATCCTGACGGGCCCGAACCGCAAGCGTGCCCGCGATGAGTCCCGTGACAGCGCCCGTCTCCATCGCCAACAGGGTGACGAACACCGGTTCGGCGATTGTTCGACCCTCCATCATGCGGATAAAGACGCTCAAACCGATGACAGCCCCGACTGCAAGGCTGCCGATAACGCTCCAGACGAAGACGGTCCAGATCTGCGCACCCGGTGTCGACGACGAGACGAGGCGATAGCTGCCATACACTAGCACCAGCGGCAGTAGCCCGTCGAGGGCCAACGCGAGCGCAGGGCCGCCGACCTGTCCGATACGCTGTGTCTCGATACCGAGGTGCCAGACGATGGCCGCACCTGTGAACGCGAGTCCGAAGCCAGCAAGCAGCCACGGCGCAAGGCGGGCCCGGGCACCACGGTACATAATTATGACTTGTGCTCGAACGGCTAATTCCATTTGGTTAGTGATCCGGTAAGACCGAACGCGACGCCGTGGCGTCTATAGCCAGCCGGGAGAGCCGGCGGCGCATGTGCCATGACAGTATTACACACCCCCTAATCGCCAGACAGCGGTCGGATCTTTCTGTTTCCCACCAGAGCATCGTACCGACACTGTTATCCGTGGTGCTGGCATCTCTTTGGTTGCAATGGCGAAAGGAACGGTTGATTTCTTCAACGACACTGGCGGTTACGGTTTCATCGACACTGAGGACGCGGACGAGGACGTCTTCTTCCACATGGAAGACATCGGCGGCCCGGACCTCGAGGAAGGACAGGAGCTCGAATTTGACATCGAGCAGGCGGACAAGGGTCCGCGCGCCAACAACGTCACGAGGCTCTAACAATGGCGGAAGGCACTGTCGACTTCTTCAACGACACTGGTGGTTACGGCTTCATCGAAACCGACGATGCGGACGAAGACGTCTTCTTCCACATGGAAGACGTCGGCGGCCCTGACCTCGAAGAGGGGCAGGAAGTCGAGTTCGACATCGAGCAGGCGGACAAGGGTCCGCGTGCGACCAACCTCACGCGACTGTAAGACGGCATCTGTCTTCAGTCTAGCATTATAATCACTTGTCAGCGGTCGCGGTGTACCATAGCGTACACGGCAGTGTCGCTGGCACGTACATAACTCACGACGAGCAACAGCGCTCGCCGGCGCGTCACTACGTGATCAGTGGCGACGCTGCCCGATAGACGATTTCCATCGGCAGCCCCGTCGCATCTCGCGGCGGCTCGGGCGGGAGCGTGTACAGTTCTCCATCACCCGGCTGTGCTGTGTACGCGAGAGCGACGGCGTCCAGCACGTCGTCGACGGCCACCGCTGTGCCACCGGTCGCTTCGGCGGCTTTCTGGACTGTCGGGGCTGCGTCACGGTCGTAATGCGCGAGAATCCGCATCCGCTCAGCGTACCCTCCGGCAGTGTGCTTCGGGTGAGTGAGCGGCTCGCCGCCAAGTGCTCGGAAGCAGACTTCCGGATGAGACTCCCGAATGGCAGCGGCGGCCTCGGGCAGTTCCTGCAGGAGTTCGTCGACTCTGGCGAGGCTGTCGCTCCGTGCGAACGCCCGCTCGGAGAGTTCGTGTCCAGTCTTGCGCTTGTGGACGCGATTGGCCGTCGAGTATCGCTGTTTCCGGGTCGCTTCTCGCACTGGCGGCGTGCGGACCGTCGTGCTTCGCTCACCAAGGACTGACCGAGCGAGTTCATCACACCGGCGGTCCGGCTCGCCGGATTCGACAAGTCCGATCGGCACCCCGACCAGAATCCGGCGGGCGCGCTCCTCGTAAGCTGCCCAGCACGCGCCGATACTATCGAACACGGACGTGTGGTCGAAGCCGTCGCCGGTGAACGCCACAGCGACCCAGGACTCGTCGCTCCGGTCGACGCCGACGTACAGCGGTTCCGCCATTATGAATACTCGTTCCGACGGGCGCAAAAGTGTATCCCGAGGTGTTTTTTGGCCAACCAGTCGGTCTTCGGGCTATCGGTCGAAGCGCTGACTGCCCCGACGAAAGGTCATGACCGCCCGGATTTCGTGAGGTCCTTGAGCGGGACGAGCCGGTGTTCCATCGCCGGCTTGGTGTAGCCAGCCGACTCCTCGGAGACGCCGCTGGTGAATACCAGCATCTTCTGCTGGAGGACGTGCGGTATGCCGTCGTTGTCCCGGATGATGTCGACCGAGCGCCACGCTTCGTCTTCCATGTGTTAGAGTCACACGCCACTGCCACCTGTCTCTTTCCCCGTCAGGAGTGCGCCCCAACGAATGCCGTCCGGAGCCGCGCACCACAATCTGGACAGCACAGCGTCTGCCAGCGGTCGGTGTCGAGGTCACCGAACGTCGCCCGGCGAATGGCTTCCTCAACGGTGACCGACCGGGCGCAGGTATCACACTCCTCAGCCATACGGATTGTTGGCGGGCCACAGACAGAACCCGCTCGTCCACAGGCATTTAGCCGGCACGAGCATGGGACCAAATATGGACGGCGTCGTGCTCGCTGCCGGCGAAGGGACGCGGATGCGACCGCTCACTGCAGACAAGCCGAAGGGACTGGTCGAGGTGGCCGGAAAGCCACTGCTGACACACTGCTTCGAGACGCTACGGTCAGTCGGCGGCGACCGGCTGGTCGTCGTTATCGGCTACCGCGCCGACGACATCGTGTCCTACTACGGCGAGCAGTACCGAGGCACGCCGATAGCGTACGTCCGGCAGGACGAGCAACTGGGGCTTGCCCATGCGCTCGAACAGGCCAGATCCGCCGTCGACGGAACCTTCGTCGTGCTGAACGGCGACAACGTCTGCCGGGCGAACCTGAGCGACGCGATTGCCCGTCACCGCGAGACTGACGCCAGCGCGACGCTACTCGTCGAGAGCGTGTCGCGGGCGGAAGCCAGGTCGACCGGTGTCGTCACGACAGACAGCGAGGGCCGGGTGACCGGCCTCGTCGAAAAGCCATCGGACCCACCGTCGACACTGGTCACGCGGGGCTTCTTTGTCTTCGAACCGGCTATCGGCCACGCCTGCACGCTGACGCAACCCTCCGAGCGCGGCGAGTACGAACTCCCCGACGCAATTGACCTGTTGCTGAGCGCCGGTCACCGCGTTGAGGCGGTCGAACTCGACGGCTGGTGTTACAACGTCAACGAGCCGGACGACGTGGACGCGGTCGAGGACCGGCTCGCGTGACAGCTCGGCCGCTGCCAGGCGACACAGCGCGCGGACACGGTGACAGAACACCGAAGGGGTTCCACCCCAATACAGGGGTATGACAGCCGTTCGGCCGCTCGTGCTCGTCGCGATCGCCGTTCTCGTTTCGCTGGCCGGTTGCGGGGCGCTGTTCGGCAGCGGCGGAGAGGCACCCTCCGAGGCGACGGTAACGCCCGCCGCCGTGCCGACGGATGAGCCGGAAGCGGCGGAAACGACGAGCGGGTACTGGGGCAACGTCTCCGTCGACGCCAACAGGTCGGCGGTGACACAGCCGCGGGTCCTCGAACTACGACCGAACTGCGAGCGGCCGCCGGGACTCGTCGTCCACATTCAGGTGCTGGCGCTGCAG
>NZ_JAAOHT010000106.1:0-10316 GCF_011440255.1 Haloarcula sp. JP-Z28
ATCCCTGTCACAGGATGAACTACAATGGCAGAATGCATCGAGTGTGGGGCGGACGTGTCCCTGCACGACAACCTCGAAGTCGGAGAGATCGTTGACTGTGCCACCTGCGGTGCCGAACTGGAAGTCGTTGGCGCCGACCCTGTCGAGCTCGACAGCGCACCCGAGCTCGAAGAGGACTGGGGTGAGTGAGGTGTTCGCGGTGGCGCGGCGCTCGGCGCCGTACGTGACCGTGGCGCTCGACGCTGCGAGCCGCGAACCCACGGAGGACTCAGTATGAAAGTCGGACTCCTCTACTCGCGCATCCGCCGGGACGAGAAGCTGCTCCTGTCGGAACTGCGCGAGCGCGACCACGAGATCGAGAAAATAGACGTTCGCAAACAGCAGTTCAATATCCACGAGGCCCCCGAGGCCTTCGAGGATCTGGACATCGTCGTCGACCGCTGTCTGGCGACCAGTCGTAGCGTGTACGCGACGAAGTTCGCGGAGGCCTACGGCGTGCCGGTCGTCAACGGTCCCGAGGTCGCCGACACCTGTGCGGACAAGGTCAACAACAGCCTCGCGTTAGAGGCCGCGGGCGTGCCGACGCCCAACACCGACGTGGCGTTCACGAAGGACGCCGCGCTGGAATCCATCGAGAAGTTCGGCTACCCCTGCGTCCTCAAACCCGTTGTCGGCTCGTGGGGTCGCCTGATGGCGAAGATCGACTCCCGCTCGGCCGCCGAGGCTATCCTCGAACACAAGGAGACACTTGGCCACTACGAGCACAAGATCTTCTACGTACAGGAGTTCGTGGAAAAGCCCGGCCGCGACATGCGCGTGCTGGCTGTCGACGGCGAGCCCATCGCGGCGATGGTCCGCTCCTCGGACCACTGGCTCACCAACGCTGCCAAGGGCGCTGAGACCAACGAGTTCGAACTCGACGACCGCGCACTGGAACTAGTCGAGAAGGCTTCCGACGCGGTCGGGGGCGGGCTGCTCGGTATCGACCTGATGGAGGTGGGGGTGTCCCAAAGCGACACCCAAGACGCGAGCGGCGAGAGCGAGGCGCAACGCGCCTCGAATGCGAACGGCGACAGCCGTGAGCAAGGCGAGCCGCGAGCGCGTGAGTTCGAGGACTACACGGTCCACGAGGTCAACCACACTGTCGAATTCAAGGCCTTGAACGAGGTCACCGACGTGGACGTACCCGCGAAGGTTGTCGACTGGCTCGAACAGAAGGCGGCGACCGAGACCGACGCCGAGGTGACAGCATGACGTACACGGCAAGCGTCGTCGGCGGCTCCGGCTTCACCGGCGGGGAACTGCTTCGCCTGCTTGACGGCCATCCCGAGTTCGAACTGGCACAGGCGACCAGCCGCTCGAAGGAGAACAAGACTATCGGGCACTCGCACCCGAACCTTCGGCACTCGGACCTACGCTTTAGTTCGCCGGAAGACCTGGAGTCGGTCGACGTGCTGTTCGCTGCGACGCCCCACGGCGTCTCGATGGAGCAGATAGACGCGTTTCAGGAGGCCGCCGGCACAGTCGTCGACCTCTCGGCGGACTTCCGCCTCGAGAGCGAGGCCCAGTACGACGAGTGGTACGACGGGCACACACGCCCGAAACTCCTCGAACAGAGCGAGTACGCGCTGCCGGAACTCAACCGCGACAACCTCGAAGGCGCGGACCTCATCGCCTCCGGCGGCTGTAACGCCACGGCGACAATCCTGGGCCTACTCCCGCTGTTCGAGGCCGACATCCTCTCCGGTGACGAGCAGATCGTCGTCGACGTGAAGGTCGGATCAAGCGAGGGCGGAGCCGGCGGCGGCGAGGCCTCCAGCCACCCCGAGCGCTCGGGCGTCGTCCGTCCGTACGCGCCGACGGGACACCGCCACGAGGCCGAGATCCAGCAGTTCCTCGGCATCGACGTGTCCTTTACCGTGCATGCGGTGGACATGATCCGCGGCGCGAGCGCGACCTGTCACGTCTTCCCCGAGGGGCCTGTTTCGAAAGGCGACCTCTGGGGAGCCTACCGCGGCGAGTACGAGGACGAACCCTTCGTCGAACTCGTCGCCGGCGGCGGTGGCGTCTACCGCTACCCCGAACCCAAGTCAGTTGCAGGGACGAACCGCGCCGAGGTCGGCTTCGAACTCGACCCCGGCAACAAGCGACTGGTCGTGTTCTCGGCCATCGACAACATGATGAAAGGGTCGGCGGGGCAGGCCGTCCACGCGGCCAACGTCGCCCTCGGCATCGAAGAGACGGCGGGGCTGGAGTTCCAGGGGCTCCACCCCGTCGGCGCACCGTAACCCCTGACCTGAGTTCTTATGACAGTCGTTATCAAAGTCGGTGGCGCTCGCGCGGTCGACCCTGCGGGGGCGCTTGCGGACGTGGCATCGTTAGTGGCCGATGGTGAGCAGGTCGTCGTGGTACACGGCGGCTCCACCAAAGTCGACGAGACGCTCGAACGGCTCGGCGTCGAGCCTGAATACGTCGAGACACCGTCGGGCGTCGTCGGCCGGTTCACCGACGAGACCACGATGGAGGTGTTCGAGATGGCCTTCGGGCATCTGAACACCCAGCTCGTCGCCGGCCTCCAGAGCGAGGGCGTCGATGCGGTCGGGCTCACCGGCGTCGACGGCAAACTGCTCTACGGACCGCGGAAGTCCGCAGTGCGGGTCGTCGAGGACGGGAAGAAGAAGATTCGCCGCGGCGACCACTCGGGCACGATCAAGCAGGTCAACGGTGACCTGCTGGAGACCTTGCTCGGCGATGGGTACACGCCGGTGGCTGGGCCACCCATGGCGGGAGACGATGACGGTGAGGTAATTCCAGTGAATACCGACGCCGATCGCTCGGCGGCGGCCATCGCCGGCGAACTCGATGCGCAGTTGGTGCTCCTCACTGATGTCGAGGGCGTTTACGCGGACCCCGATGACCCGTCGACGCTCATCGAATCGGTCGAGACGGCAAGCGACTGGGACGCTCTTGAAGACGCTGCAGAGGGATTCATGGGCCGGAAAATCATGGCCGCCGAGGAGGCGCTCGACGGCGGCGCATCGGAGGTCGTGGTGGCAGACGCCAACGCCGAGTCACCGATTCTCTCGGCGCTTGACGGCGGCGGAACCCACGTTCACGCGAGCGCACTCGAACAGGACACAGACCAGACAGCGACGGAGGAACAATGAGCGGATTCGTTTTCAACGAGAAACCTATCCAGATCGAACGTGGCGACGGTGCCTACGTCTACGACGACAGCGGCACAGAGTATCTAGACATGGGCGCATCCTACGCCTGTGTCCCGCTGGGCCACAAGCACCCGGCGGTCCACAGCGCCGTCAGCGAACAGCTAGAGAAGATAACGTACGTCCAGGCGTCCTATCCGAACGCCGAGCGGACGGCGCTGTACGACCTGCTCGCAGACACCGCACCGGACCCCATCGACAAGACCTGGCTCTGTAACTCCGGGACCGAGGCCAACGAGGCCGCGCTGAAGTTCGCCCGGTCGGCGACGGGGAACTCCAAAATCGTCGCGACGATGCAGGGCTTCCACGGCCGGACGATGGGCGCGCTGGCGACCACGTGGAAAAACAAGTACAAGAAACCCTACGAGCCGCTCATCGGCGATGTTGAGTTCGTCCCCTACGACGACAGCGAGGCGCTTGAGGAGGCCGTCGACGAGGACACCGCCGCGTTCATCGTCGAACCTGTTCAGGGCGAAGGCGGTATCAATCCTACCTCGGACGGCTACCTCGAAGACGCACGGGAGATTACCGAAGACGCCGGGGCAGCACTCATCTTCGATGAGGTCCAGACCGGGATGGGACGGACCGGTGCGCTGTGGAACTCCCAGCGCGCCGCCGTCGCGCCGGACATGATAACCGCGGCGAAGGGGCTCGGCAACGGCCTCCCCGTCGGCGCGACGCTGTGCCGGGACTGGATCGCCGAGGACTACGGCTCCCATGCCTCGACGTTCTCCGGCGGGCCGGTCATCTCGGCGGCTGCCGGCGCAACAGTCTCGACCATCATCGAGGACTCGGTGCCCGGCAACGCCGCCGTTATCGGCGATTACCTCCTGACTGAACTGGAGGCAGCTATCGGTGACGACGTGCGGGACATCCGCGGTGAGGGGCTGATGATCGGCGTTGAGGTCGGCCGCGGCGCGAACGCGGCGCTGAAAAAGCTCGCATTGAACCATCAGGTGCTCGCGCTGCCGGCCGGCCGCACGGTTATCCGCCTGCTCCCGCCTCTGACCATTGATAAGGACCACGCTGACGCCGTCGTTGACGCGATGGCGGAGGTGGTGGAATGAGCGAAGCCGCGAGCCGCGAGGCTGACACCGAGGCACGTGACCTGCTCGAAGCTGTCGTCCGCATCCCGTCTGTCTCGCGGAACGAGACGGAGGCGGCCGAACGGTTAGTCGAGTTCTTCGAGGCCCACGGCCGCGAGGCGTGGCTCGATGAAGTTGGCAACGTCCGCGCGCCCGCAGATGACGGCGTCTTGCTCACCTCTCACATCGACACCGTCCCGGGCGACATCCCGGTTCGCGTCGAGGAGGACGATGAGAGTGACGTGCTTTGGGGCCGCGGCAGCGTCGACGCGAAAGGGCCGCTGTGTGCGATGGCCGTCGCCGCCGTCCGCACCGGGGCTTCGTTCGTCGGCGTCGTCGGCGAGGAGGTCGATTCGAAAGGTGCTCGATTCCTCGTTGAGGACCGCGAGTTGGAACCCGGTGCCGTGATCAACGGCGAACCCTCCGGCTGGGAGGGCATCACGCTTGGCTATCGCGGCCTGCTGGCCGGGACCTACGTCGCCACCAGCGAGTCCGGCCACTCCTCCCGCCCGGAGAACAACGCCATTCAGGACGCTATCGACTGGTGGTCGTCGGTTGACGACGAGTTCGCCACCGATGAGTGGCACCCCGTCTTCGAGCGCGTCACCTGCAAGCCAGTTGAGTTCAACGGCGGGACATCGAGCGACGGGCTGAGCGTCGAAGCGACGATGGATGTCCAGCTGCGCGTCCCGCCGGAGTACAGCACCGGCGAAATCCGCGAAATCGCCGACGGGTTTCTGGAGAACGGCACGGTCAACTGGGACGACAAGGTCGAACCGGTGATGCAGAGCCCCCGAACTAGCGCCGCCCGGGCGTTCCGGGCCGCCATCCGGCAGCAGGGTGGCGAGCCCACGCTGCTTCGCAAGACTGGCACCAGCGACATGAACGTCTACGCGAAGACGTGGGACTGTCCGATGGTGACATACGGGCCTGGCGACTCGGACCTCGACCACGCACCGAACGAGCACCTCCCGCTCGACGAATACGACCGCTCCGTCGCGGTGCTCGAAACCGCGACCGAACGCCTGCTGGAGGACTGAGATGGATATACTCGACGTCGACGACCTCACGACCGACGAACTGGTGACCGTCCTCGACCGCGCCGCGGCCATCAAGGCCGACCACGGCGAGGGGAGCACGAGTGACCTGCTCGACCAGCAGACACTCGGGATGATATTTGAGAAGCCGTCGACGCGGACCCGGGTTTCCTTCGAGACGGGGATGACGCAACTGGGCGGCCACGCCGTCTTTCTCGGCCCCGACGACATCCATCTGGGCCACGGCGAACCGGTGAAAGACACCGCCCGTGCGCTCGGGCGCTACGTCGATTTCATCATGGCCCGCGTGTTCGACCATGCGGACGCCGAGGAACTGGCCGAATACGCCGACGTTCCGGTCATCAACGGGCTGACCGACGACGCCCACCCTTGCCAGACGCTCGCCGACCTGCTGACCATCCGTGCGCAGTTCGGCGACTTTGAGGACGTTTCCGTGGCGTGGGTCGGCGATGGTAACAACGTCTGCCAGTCGTTCGTCATCGGCGCAGCGATGGTCGGCCTCGACCTCACCGTCGCCACGCCGGAGGGCTACGGCATCTCTGATGATGTGGCCGACCGCGCCGCCGGCTTCGGTAACGCGCCTGAGACGACCCACGACCCAGAGGCCGCCGTGGCTGGCGCGGACGTGGTGTACTCCGATGTGTGGGTCAGCATGGGCCAGGAGGATAAACGCGACCAGAAACTCGCGGACTTCGAGGGGTTCCAGATCACGCCGGACCTGCTTGGGGACCGGCCGTTCATGCACTGCCTGCCCGCCCACCGCGGCGAGGAGGTCACCGACGCTGCCATCGAATCGGAGAACGCTGTCGTCTGGAATCAGGCGGAGAATCGCCTGCACGCCCAGAAGGGACTGCTCGTGTGGCTGTCCGAGCAGGCGTAGTAATCGGCCGGCCCGAAGATTTAGAGTGGTTAGCCGGGCGGAAGCGGTCTGTGGCGATGCCACTGTACCGTGCGCCGACGGCCCGCGGTTTCACGCGAATCGCGGAGCGATTCGCGCCTTTTTCGCCCACGTTTTTGCGCGGGGGTTGAGCGCTCGCCAGCGGCGAGCGCGATGCTCCCGTGGAAAAAGGTGGTAGGCTAGAAGTGGCTAAATTTGTCCCGGCGGAACACGTCGATGCTGTTGATGGTGGTCGGTGGCTCCTGTCGCATGGCGAAGGCGATAGCGTCGGCTACCTCTTCGGGCTCGGTCACCTCGCCCGGCTCGAACCGCTCGTTGAACGCCGTTCCGTCCTCGGAGTTGAACTCCGACCGGACCTCTGAAGGATTGACAACCGTGACGCCGATGTCGTCGTCACCGACCTGGCCGGCGAGGCTATGTGCGAAGCCACGGAGCCACCACTTCGTCGCGGCGTAGATGGGGTTGAACGGCCGGGGATACTGCCCGGCGAAGCTACCGACGAACACCAGCGACCCGGCCCCGTCCCGGAGATAGGTGAGCGACTCGCGGGCGGTGTAGAACGCGCCGTCGACGTTGACGTCCATCATCGTCCGGTACTGCTCGTCTGACAGCGTCTCAACGTCCGACCCGCGGCCGACCCCGGCGTTGACGACAACGCCGTCAAGTGAGCCGAACGCTTCGACGGTCGATTCGATAGCGGCCGTGACCTGTGCCCGGTCGCTGACGTCGGCTGGCACGACGTGGGTACCGACGGTGTGGTTGTCGGTGATTTCGTCGGCCAGTTCAGTGAGGCGGTCTTCCCGGCGGGCAACTAACGCCACGTCAGCCCCGTCGCGGGCCAGCTTCCGGGCGGTCGCCGCGCCGATACCCGAACTCGCTCCGGTGACGAGTACAGTTGTCTCTGCAAGTGGTCCCGAATCCATGGTCGGACTCACGGGCGTCTCGTGGTTAGCGTTTGGGCCCACCGGAGGCCGTGGCAGGTGACCGCTGCAAATCAGAGAAACACCGACGAAGCCCGCTTGACGAAGTCGACGGGGTCCGACCTGAACTGTTCGACGTATCTGAGCGGGTCGGATTTGACGGCTTCAATAGACATCTGGCCGTTTCTGGTGACGCGGTTCAGATACCCCTGCTGGAGCATCCGGTTTTGCTCCTTGCTATAGACGGGTTTGTTCGTCTGCATAGCGATCGTCCGCGCCTGAGAGTGTGAGCTTTCGACGAACAGTTTGGCGTCCGAGGACTGGTACACGGTGGCCTTGTACTCGCCGTGGTTGCCTGCGGCGACCCGAGTGGCTTTGTCCGGGTACTGCATCATCACCAGTTCGTCGTACTCGATCCCGTGTTCCTCAAGCCAGGCGGCAGTCTCGCTGCGGTACTTCTCCAGCCGACAGGTGACGATCTTCCCGATTTCCACCGAGGGAACACAGATCGGATCGACAGTCGAAATAAACTCCCGGTATTTCGGCCCGTCGTCGTTCTCTTTGGGTGTCGGGTCGCGACAGAGGATGCCATCCAGGTCGACACAGGAGTCCTCGAGGAAGTCGTGGTGCATCATGTTCCACTCGAATACTCTCGGGAACGCCAGGGTCTGGGCGTACGTATCGACGAACTGCTCGGAGCCCTCGTCCACGTACACAGCGCCGTAGTACACGTCCGCGGACAGATCAAACCCGCCAATCGTCGACTGCGCCTCGGTCATTTCGCTTCCGGTGTAGACGGTGTCGTCGACCACCAGTATCTTCGAGAACTCCGAGAGGTCGAACTCACCATCATACCGCTCCCCCGTCTGCAGGAGTCTGCCCTCCCGCAACCCGTCGATATCTGTCATCGGGAGATTGAGATGCAGTGAGAGTAAGTTTGACACTAACATGCCACTTCTGGGTATTCCGACGATCAGATCCAAGCCGTCTGGTAGATCGACGATCCACTCCTGCGTATCAGCACTGAGATGGTCGAAACTCCTGTAATTCATTGGTTTCTGGGATCAGGAAGTATTAGCATCCTCATCGTAGCTCGAACACCACGACGGGACATGCGCTTACTTCTTTTTAACTGACACCCGTCGATGAGTGTTAATACTTCTTATCTGTAACTATATAGTATAGTCTTTTGAGGGTGATTGTAAATTGAGACAACAACAATTCCGTCTCGGGGAACTCTCCACCTGAAACGGCACCCTTTTTGCTAGCATTGACAATGTTCCTCACAGCACCAGTTGCTGCTGGTGTCCGGCTAGTTTGTAGTCCACCCTGAAACAGTAAACTATTTGATATTTCCGAAATCGGGCAGCACCGACACCAGAGCGGTGAGGTTGAGGTAACGACCCAGTTTATCCGGGTCGGAAGTATACAGGTGGGTATGTCTGTCAACTCATCTCCGGACCAGTTCCACGAGCTGATGGTCGACGACGAACCGAATCTCTCGGATGTGATGGCCTGTGTGTTCGGCGTTCAGGAACACGAGGTACGGACGTATCAGACATTGCTCGAAACACCTGCAAGCACTGTCGAGGAACTCGCTGACGAACTTGGTCGGGATCGCTCGAACGTCAACCGGTCGCTATCGACGCTTCGCGAGAAGGGGCTTGCGACGCGGAAACGGCGGTTGCTCGACGGCGGCGGCCACGTGTACCAGTACACCGCGACACCGCTGTCGGAGGCCCGCGAACTGATGCACGAGACCCTCGACGAGTGGACTGTCGCGGTCCATCACCGTATCGACGAGTTCGACGCCAGGCCCAGCGAGTGATAGCTGCCGCGCCGTGAACGCTGGCAGTATAGCCGACAACCGTCCGACTTTTGCCCACTGGGAGCATGGTCCCGACAATGGCTGACCTGCAACTCACCGACGACGTGCCGCCGGTTGCCGATGACGGCGTCTGGCTGGCCTGCATCGAGTGTGGTGAGACGTTCGCTCCCTTCGACGAGATTCGCTACACCTGCGACCATTGCGACGGCCTGCTCGAGGTCCGCTACGATGACCTGCCGACCTTCGACGAGTTCGAAGGCTCGGGGGTCTGGCGGTACAACGCTGCCCTGCCCTTCGAAGAGGGTGTCACGCTCCCCGAGGGTGACACGCCGCTGCACGAGATGCCCCGCCTGAAAGACGACATCGGCGTCGACGCGCTCCGCGTGAAACACGAGGGGATGAACCCCACTGGCTCGTTCAAGGACCGCGGCATGACCGTCGGTGTCCGGGTCGCCCAAGAGGTCGGCGTCGACCGACTGGCCTGTGCCTCGACGGGCAACACGTCTGCGGCACTGGCGGCTTACGGCGCTCGCGGCGGGATGGAAACGCTCGTGCTCCTGCCTGCCGGGAAGGTCGCAGCCGGTAAAATCGCTCAGGCAAGTCTCCACCGCGCGCGCATTCTCGAAGTCGACGGCAACTTCGATCAGTGTCTCGACATCGTGCAGGACCTCGCCGCCCGCGGCGAGGCCTACCTCCTGAACTCGCTGAACCCCTTCCGTCTGGAGGGCCAGAAGACCATCGGGCTGGAAATCATGGAGGAGTTCTACGCCGACAACGGCGAGTACCCGGACCGAATCGTCCTGCCGGTCGGCAACGCCGGCAACACCGCGGCGCTGTACAAGTGCTTCCGCGAACTCGTCAAGGCCGGCGCAATCACCGAGGAGCAGGTGCCCAAACTCACCGGCGTGCAGGCAGAGGGTGCCGCTCCAATGGTCGAGGCTATCGAGAATGGATACGAGGACACCCGCCGCTGGGATGACGTCGAGACCCGCGCGACCGCCATCCGCATCGGCAATCCGGTCAACGCGCCGAAGGCGCTGCCGGGCATCCGGGAGACCGGCGGCACCGCCGTCGCTGTCTCCGACGAGGAAATCACCGAAGCGCAGCGTGACATCGCCGGGGAAGGCGTCGGCGTCGAACCGGCGTCCGCCGCCTCCGTCGCTGGCCTCCGGAAACTCCGGCGCGAAGGCGAGGTCGATAGCGATGAGTCGGTCGTCTGCCTGACCACGGGCCACCTGCTCAAAGACCCCGAAGCGGCCGCAGAGGCCGGGAACGAGCCGGAGCCGGTCGCTAACAGCACCGA